>JANMYC010000279.1:0-6967 GCA_031381715.1 Saprospiraceae bacterium | reverse complement strand
AAAGCGGATACTAATGCCCCGAGGATGCCAACGGGTAGTGGCTCCATTAATGTAACGCCAAAAATTCCCAGTGGTGTTTTGTAAATGTCTTTATATTCTTGCAATTGGGCTTGGTTTTTAGCCAATTCCATTTCACTGGCGCCACTTTCTTTGAGCTTTTTAATGCTAAAATCGGCATAATCGTCCATAAAATTAGGCATAAAATTGTAGTAAACAACCATCCACATCAAAGAATAACAGATGCAGGAAATCAGCGCAATACCCAAGCCAATTAATAAACCATTTTTAAAACTGACTTGCCCGTCATTTTCATTATCTCGATATGCTTTGATGCCGAAGAAAATGACCGCCATAGATAAAATCATGAGAGAATAACCAATATAGGCGGAATTCTCAAAACCAACTTTGTCAAAACCATAGGACTTAAATATCAGCGTGATAATTAATATTCCTCCAGCGGATAGAGCGCCCGAAATAAGACCATACTTAATAATTGTATTTTTCATTGTAGAGAATGATTTTTGATTAAAAATATAAAAACTATGCTCAAAACAAGTGTTTTTAGGGCAAAATCATCTCATACTTTTGTGTGATTTGGGCTATTTATTGAAAAATCATCCGAAAGTTTACAAAATACTGTCCGAAAGGACTCCTTCGGAGAGGGGGTCAGTTGGCAATAATGCCCAACTCCTTTGATTTAAGAATGGCTTGCGTCCGATTTTTCACCGCTAATTTTTCAAACAATCTGGAAGTATGTGTTTTAACTGTATTTTGCGAAACGAATAAGGCGTCCGCAATCTCTTGGTTACTCATGCCCGTACCCAATAATTTCAAAACCTCGTATTCTCTTTTGCTGATACCAAATTTGTCAATAATTTTTTCATTTGCGATTATTGGTACCCCCTCAGTATTAGCGTCCAACTGTACTATATTTTCGCCATTGAAAACCTGTTTTTCCTTATCTTTTTTATTAAAACGAATCCCTAACCAAACGCCAACGCCCAGAAAAATCAGCGCAATCAATCCTCCATATATCTCAAAAGCATTCAATTTTACCCAAAACCAGTATTCCGTTGCTTTGAGCATCATGCTCACGACACCCAAAAAGAGACCGTATATGAGTAAGGTTTTTTTCATGAAAAATGTGGGTAATTGGATATGCGAATTATAAGTTAAAAGGACATTTCTATGTTGTAAAAATAAAATAGCCTTTTTAATGCTTTACATGTGCATTGAGTATTTCTACCAGTTCAAAAACTGTTGTTATCGGATTTTTTTCATGTGGATTATGTGTTTCTGCATGTTTCTCGAAAAGTGCTTTGGCTTTTTCAATCGCATTAGTTTGACTGGCATCAGGATCTTCATTTAACTTTGTGTATAAATTCCTCGAAAAATCTTGGTTTTTACCTGCTTTTTCATAATTTATTCCCCAAAAATTACTTAGCTGCTCATAATAAAAGCTTCTATGGTGCTGGTGGTCAGTGTATTGGTAATGCAAATAAAACCATAGTTCAAATGCATCATTTGAGTAAGCACAGCGAAGATTTTTACCATTATTCGCAAACACAGCATTATTAAAATCTTCCAACTGTCCATTGCGCTCAGCATTAAAATCCATATCAAAAACACACCAAACCTCGTCAAAAGAGTCTTGCTTCATCCGCTTACGAGCATCTTGCACGAGCGTGTATTTGGTCATACCAATACCTACGCTAATAACTTCTGCCGTTAATACGGGGAATTGACGAAAATACCACTCTTCGGTTTGACCTTCGCAAACAATGAGATACCTTTTACCTTTCTCTCTTGAAAAAAGGGGGATTTTTGACAAATTCTTCTTTTTATTCCATGCTTTATCTGCATCTGTCGGTTTTATATTTCTGGTTTTTCGAGGCATAATTAATGCTGATTTTCAAAAATGCTTGAAAAATTATTTAAAAAAGGTACTGCACCATATCGTCCCTCTAAATACTCTTTTTCAAAAGAAGCATCATTCCGAACGCCTTTAAACTCCGCTAAAGAATAGATATGACTGGCCTCATTTTTATCTTTTTCTACAAACAAAATTTGGTCTCTTCTAAATGTTTTTGAAGATAAAAGATTAGTATCATGAGTGACTACTAATAGCTGTGCATTTTTAGGATTTGTTTTAGGGTTATTGAAGAGGTCTATAATTTTTTGGGAAAGGCGTGGATGGAAACGAGCGTCGAATTCATCTATAATCAACATTGTTCCTAACTTCAATGAATAAAAGACAAAAGGATATATTTCATACATTTTTCTTGTTCCTTCTGATCCATGTACATCCAAATAAAACATAACATCTTCGTTGCTTCCATTTTTTTTATGGTAAGTAGTTAAGATTTTTCTATCTCCCGCTTGAACTAGATTATTAAAATTTTTAGCAGTCTCAATATCTATATCTAATTCAGAAGGTTCATTTGCTCTAATATTTACAATATTGGTATCTGATTCTTTTAACATTTTTAACACTTCTTCTTTCAGTTCTACATCCTTTGAAATAATATCATCAACTGTTTGTCTTAAAAATCTATCACTTAAACCTTTTAAAGAAGCAATATGGTCAAAATAATTAGTTAATCTTTTTGATAAATCTTCATTGAATGCTGCTAATGCTGTTAAAAAAAGAGAGTTAGATCTAAAAACTGGGTTATCATCATTTAATAATTTTTTAAACTTTCGGATACTCTTTATAGCTTTATCATTTATACTAAACTGCTGTTTTTCTCTTGTAAAAATGAATGTTTCTCTACTTGTTTTTTCATGATGTTTTGAAAAAAGCCATTCTGAGATTACCTCAATGTTTGTAACTTCAAAACCATATCTATATGTTACGTCATTAAGAATAAATGTCATTTGAAAATAGCACGGTTGATTAACTGTCTCATCAGAAAGCAAAAAAGGTAAAATATTTTGAAAAAGAGTTTCTTCATTTTTAACAGACTTATCTATTAAGTGAGTAAACGCGTTTAATGCAATTATAAAATTACTCTTCCCACTCGCATTCGCTCCGTATATAGCAAGGCTTTTCAAAAGTTTTAGTTTATCCGTAGCTTGAAAAGTATTATTTTCATCTATTTCTTTATATTTTGAAACAATAGGGGATGCTACAAAACTGATAGTTTGTATATCTTTTATAGAACGAAAATTGCCGACACTGAATTCGATTATCATTATTATGGTATTTAAGGTATAAATTTACGAAATTTTCACAAATAAAACATTCAACTACTTAAATTAGTTGCTTTTTGAAAAAAATGTTCTTTCATACTTTTTTTAACCACCCCCGAGGTTTCGGGATTAGACCCCTCAGTATACAATCAAATTATACTACTTTACTGTATCAATTCCGCACAATAAGTGTATCAAAATCGAACATGTTTTAATAAATATTTTATTTAAAACATTGATAATCAGTGTTTTAATATTTGGCACAACCTTGTTACAATAGATAGAGATTAAATAATTTTTAGAAAACGAATTTATGGACAGAGTAATTGAAAAAAAGACGTGGACGACCAAACGCATATTGAGCATTGCGGGTGGTTTGGCTTTGGTGGGATTGATTGCTTGGAGTTATACAATGACTTCGGGTAAGAGCCGCTTGAATGTGGACACCGAGCGCATCACGATTAGTGAAATTAAAAAAGGGGCTTTTCAAGAAACCATCCCCGTGAATGGAACAGTTTTGCCACAGACAACTATATACCTCGATGCTCTGGAGGGTGGGCGCGTTGAAGAAAAATACGTCGAAGACGGTGCCATGATGAAGCGTAATCAACCCATCCTCCGCTTGAGCAATACGGATTTGGAATTGAGTTTGGCAAATCAAGAAACGCAGGTTTTTAATGTGTTGACGCAGATGAATATTTCAAAAAACTCCGCCACTCAAAACACAATCCGCCAACTCAATCAATTGGCAGACGTGGACAATGCTTTGGCGGAAGCAGAGCGCATTTATAATCTGAATAAAACACTCTACGAACAAGGTGTCATGGGCGTCCAAGAGTTTAAACAAGCCGAAAACAACTACAATTATCAAGTCAAACGGAAAAAATTGACGGAAGATATTCTGAAACAAGATACCGAATCGGTGAGCCTCATGAGCGTTCAAGACAAAGAATCACTCAAAAGAATGCAAAACACCTTGGCTTTAATGCGCCGGAAAGTGGGTGATTTGGTCGTCCGCTCCCCTATTGACGGTCAATTGACATCTTTGGATGCGGAGATTGGACAGTCCATTAATAGAGGTATTCGTTTGGGTCAAATTGATATGACGACAGGTTTTAAAATCCGGGCGGATATTGACGAGCATTATATCAGCCGTATCTATGCCGGTTTGAAAGGCACTTTTAGCCTTTCGGGAAAAGACTATAATTTGAGCATTAAAAAAGTTTACACCCAAGTGACGGGTGGTCGTTTTCAAGTGGATATGGTTTTTGACGGTAAAGTGCCCGAAGGAATTCGCCGAGGTCAAACGCTGCAAATTCGTTTGGCTTTGAGTGATGAAACGCAAGCGATTTTGTTGCCTCGCGGCGGTTTTTATCAGCAAACGGGCGGTAATTGGATTTTTAAAGTCAGTGAAAACGGGTCAGTTGCTTTCAAAGCGGATATTCAATTGGGTCGTCAAAGCCCCGATTATTATGAGGTTTTGCAAGGGTTAAACCCGGGCGATAAAGTCGTGACAAGTAGCTACGAAAACTATGGCACGATGCAGGAATTAGTTTTAAAAAAAGAATAATTTTCATACTGATTTGATTGGGTACCCTCTTACTGTCATGCTTTCAGCTTGATGCAGCAGGAGGCAGCAAGGGGGTACTTTTTTACGATAAACCATTGATTTTCAATTAAAAAAAATATAGTCATGATTAAAATAAGTGCATTAGAAAAAATATACCGCACCGAGGAGGTGGAAACAATGGCTTTGAACAAGCTCTCTTTTGAGGTAAAAGAAGGTGAATTTGTGGCAGTGATGGGTCCTTCAGGCTGCGGGAAATCTACATTACTCAATATTGTGGGCTTACTCGATGACCCTGACGCGGGCAGTTTTATTTTCAACGGCATCGAAGTCGCCAAATTCAATGAGCGCAAACGGGCGAATTTGCGGAAGCATAACATCGGTTTCGTTTTTCAAAGTTTTAATTTGATTGATGAGTTGACGGTATTTGAAAACGTCGAATTGCCTTTGATTTACACGGGTGTGAACGCTGCGGATAGGAAAAAACGAGTAGAAGAAGTGTTGGATAAAATGCAAATTATGCACCGCCGCAATCACTTTCCACAACAGCTTTCGGGCGGTCAACAACAGCGTGTGGCGGTGGCTCGGGCGGTTGTCAATAATCCAAAATTAATCCTTGCCGATGAACCTACGGGTAATTTAGATTCAAGCAACGGCAATGAAGTGATGCAATTGCTTACTGATTTGAATGAACAAGGCACGACGATTATTATGGTGACGCACTCGGAGCATGATGCACGGTATAGTCACCGTATTATTCGGATGTTGGATGGGCAGACGGTGACGGAGAATATTTTGCAGTGACCCCCTCAGTATTAAGGGCGATGTTTTCTAAAAATGTGGTCAAGTGGTATCTCGATATTGATGATTGGGTCTTTTACAATACCTTTCGAAAACGTTATTTTCTTTCCGTCAGGTGTTCGAATGGTGAGAGTTTGCAGAAGCGGAATAACAATCCACACGGATTGAACACCCGCAGGAAAGTAAACATTGTTAATTTTATCTGTAATATCCGTCATTGCTTGTTTTGGTGAAAGTACTTCAATTGCAATAATGGGTGGGTCAGTCAAAAAAATAATATCGGTATCCCAATCTTCAGGTAGGTGGGGATAAACAGAAATATCAGGCTTGACAGGCTTGCCGTTGAGCTTCATTTCTAATTCGGGCAAAATATCATAACGGTCATTGTATTGCTCAAGATAAGTGCCAATACGTTGAATGGTTCGAGAATGATTGACAGACATAATTTCTTCTGTTTCAAATGTTTCAATTCCTGTAAATAGTTCCATTGAAATAAATTTTCACAAATTTATAACAATCACGGTAAAAATCAAAAGAAAAAATCAAAAGCCATGATACAGAACTATCTAAAAATATCGGCGAAGATTTTACTACGCAATAAAAGTTATAGTCTTTTGAACATCATTGGTTTGTCGTTGGGCATCACGTGCGCTTTAATCATTTTTTTGATTTTGGATTTGCAGTTGAGCTACAATCGAGACCACAAAACGGCGGATCGGACGTACCGTATCGTGACCGACTCTCACTATCCCGAAGGGGATATTGGACACTCGCCTGGCGTGCCTTTGCCGCTTGGCGCAGCTTTGCGGAGCGATTTCCCATTTCTTGAAAAAGTGGTAATGATAAATGGTTTACATTCTGCTCAAATTGCGGTTTTGGGGGCGGACAATGTGCCGATTAAGAAGTTTAATGAAAAAAATCTATTCGGTAGCTGCATTGGATTTGTCGAGCCGTCTTTGTTCGATATTTTTGATTATTCATGGCTGACGCCGAATGCCGCAGCGAGTTTGAACGAACCCAATACGGCGGTGATTACGGAAAAACTGGCGCGTAAGTATTTTGACAACGACAATCCGATTGGCAAAATACTGCGGGTGAACAATAAAGTTGAGGTCAAAGTGACTGGCGTCATCAAGGATTTACCCGTTAATACCGATTTGTTGTATGAGTTTTTTATTTCTTTTAAAACGCTGGAAATCTATCAACCTAAAGCCACTTCCGATTGGGGTAGTTTTAACAGTGGGATTCAATGTTTCGTCGTGATGGTGGAAAATCAACCGATTACGCAGTTGACCAGTCAATTTGATGCCTTCAACAAGAAATACTTGTCGGAAAGTGAAGCCAAAGAGTACTGTTTTCAAGCCCAACCGTTGAGTGATGTGCATTACAATCGGACGTATGGCGGTC
>JANMYC010000257.1:0-5241 GCA_031381715.1 Saprospiraceae bacterium | reverse complement strand
GGGGTCGTTTTTGATTTTAAATTGACAATAATTTCATCGGGTTGGCTTTCCGTTCTTTGGGTATTTAGGGCAATTGCTTTAAATCGGTTTTCGCCCTCAATTAATTGAATATCAAATAGTTGTGTTTTACTTTTTTCGATTTTATCATCTTCCACAACTAAATTACGGGTGCCACTACCCACCAATTTTCCATTGTGATACAAGCGAATTTCAGACACACCATCTTCGGGACAATCGGCTTTTATGGTCAATTTTGCTTTATCGGTGGTCGTTTTATAGCTTGGAATATCATCATCAACCGTCAAATTTCTATTCTGAATTTCGTATTGAATTCTGACTTTGGGGGCGGGTTTTAGGTTGTCAATATTATCAACATTTGGCGGCGGCGGTGTGCCGTTTATGAGCATCGCATACAAGCCAGGCGTATAAAATTTCTCAAAAAGTGCATCAAGCGAAACCACTTCCACGCCTTTTAGATAATACAAGCGTTTGAAAGCATCGGGCGAACCATCGTAACGACCATCGGGCGTGACAACGAGCCAATCTTTGCTATCTTTAAAACTGTAATACGTGCCGAGCAATTTACCCGTTGCCGTTTCCGTAATACTGATTTGGTCGCCCTCGACGGTAAAAAAAACGTTGCTATTTTGCGTGAATAATACCTCTGAAATGCCCTTACCATTGGGCTTCGTTTCTATCAATTGTTTATAATTTTTATCCACCATACGAACACCTCTGCCTTCGCCCGTGATAGCGAATTTGGTGTTGTCTTGATTCCAAAAACCTTTGGCAAAACCGTAACTACTCGTCAAATCCTTGCTGCCAATCAATGATTTGGCTTTTACATCATAAATAGCTTCTTTGTTTTCATCAATGACAATGACCAATTTTCCATCGTTTGTAATGCTAAAACTGCGATGATAGCCTTCGTTTTTATGCACTAAATCCATCAATTTTTCGCCCGTTTGAACATTCCAAACACCTATTTTCCATAAATCTGTGCTTCCATTGAGCGCACCTGCAAAACGCCCATCGGCTGAAAAAGTATAGTAAGGCGCGTCATAAGTCTTGAATTTAGGTTTAAAAACGCCTGTTTTTACATCAAATTCCGTGAAACTACCGTCCGTAAAGTGCATATAAATCACATCACCCAAAGGCGAAAATCTGAATAACTGTCTTGAAATTTGTTTTTCATATTTTGCGATAATCGGAAAAGATTTCAGCAATTTTCCACTCTCCACATCGTAAATGCGAATGGTATTATCTGGAAAATAAGCCGCCCACAATTTACCATTGGCACTGATTGTACTCGCTAAAGTGGATTCATCTTCTTTCAATTTGATAGCCCCGTGTATTTGACCAGTTTTAAAATCCAAGGTTTTAAAATTGCCTTCAAACTCGAAGCCCATAATTTGTTCTTTTGCCCAGATATTTGAGTTTGTAAAAAAACCATATCCGTAGGCTTGCAGTTGCCCTTGCATCCGCCCAATAGTCTGTCCATTGGATAGTTTTTTGACCTTCCCCTCCTCTGTAAAAAGCACATCAGAAGTGCTACTGCCTGAAATATAACCATCACTATCACCACGTATATCATTGATTTTCAATGTTTTAGCGTCGAAATTAGGCAACGCGTATTTTTTTACAATGGAGATTTGGAACTTCGGGTCGTCGGGGTCTAAATAGCGCACTAATAGAGCGTCGCCTTCTTGCGTCGTGCCTATAATGGGTTCTCTTTCGTCGCAAGTAATGGTTTTTACGATTTTATTGGTCTTTAAATCATAGCATTGAATATCAGAGCCGCTTGTCGAAATGACGAAAAGCAGGGCATTTTTTTCCGAAACGGTCATCCTTTTTTTAAACTTATCGAACTTAACTTCGGGCTCTACCTTATTTGTGTTGAGGTCATAAATGCGATAAAACTCCCCTGCAACCAACACTATTTTGTTATTGGATAAAGCGAAAACCTCCCCACTATAACTTCCAAATTCTTTGATTTTAGAAATTGTAGCACCCGTTTGGGCAGAGATAATAACCCCATAATCGTTACAAATCACGAATATTTTGCTACCATTTTCGATAAACGTACCACTATAATGATAAGAAGCGAGATTAACAAGCCACAATTTCGCCCCACTCCTTATATCAAAACATTGAACACCATTATCGCAAAAAACGACCACATTTTTACCATCGGGACTGATTTTGACATCGTGAATTTTTGAAACTTCCACGTTGAAAGTGCGCAATTGCCGCATCGTTTTGGCTTCCCAAAGTATCAAACGCTCATCGTCTGCACCAATGAAGAACCCTCCGTCGGAGGTCATTTTATACATTTTCGGGGTGTATGGAAAGCCCGTAGGTACAACCAATTCCATTTTTTGCGCCCAAATACTGAGGGGGTAAGCGAGAAGGAATAATAGGATTATTTTTTTCATAAGATATTGATTTTCATATATTTGCGAGATGAGATAAATACGCTTCAGCAATTCCTGCTTTGGTTTTTTTTCGACCTGAGATTAGAAATTGCTGCATACGCCTAATTCAATTTTACGCTCTGCTGAATAGCCGCCCAATCCGCTTTGCTTTTTTCATAATGGTCAGAAAAGTCTTCGTAGTGCAACACCATGATTTTATCGCCCGTTTTTACCGCCACCATTTCACCTTTTGTAAAATGTTCGCCGTGGTCTTTATCTTCAAACGTCAGAAAAATGCCCGATTTGCCGCCAATACTGAGGGGGGCATTTTCGGAATACGGATATTTATCGCCCCGATTTTCGGAGAAGAAAAAACGATAACCCGCCAAGCATTTTTCCGTCAAATAAACGGGGTCTTCGTCCTTCAAATAAGCCACATCGAAACGGTTTATTTTGAGCGTAACCGTGTTGCCACCGTCTATTTTTTTATATTCATTTTGCAGACATTTGACCCCATCGTGAGTCATTTCATTATCCGAAAATTCGAGTTTAAATCCTTCGGGCAAGGTCAAAGTCATGCCGTCGAGCGTTAAAGTTTGCGGTGGTATAGACGTTTTACAAGCTGAAAAAAAAAGCAAAGAAACTGAGAGTAAAATGGAAATAAATTTCATAAATAATTGATTTTAAATAAGTTATAAATATCAAAAAAACTTGCAAATTAAATAGTTTTCTAAAAACAGTCACATATAAAATGCCATTAATTTTTCACCACCCCAATCGGAAAATCATTCCCAAATCCATAACTCGTTGGATACTGAGGGGGTATATCCGAAGCTTTTATTTGTTAAAAACCCCATACCCATTCACAAAATACCCTTTGCCTTTTGTTTTCAAATTATAGACTTTTGAAACCGTTTTATAATTTTTATCTATTTGAGCAACACTTGTTTCAACTATTTGATTTCCAACCACTTGAACCACTTTATCTCCTGTTTTAACATCACCAAAAGCTACTTTTTTGCCTTCAATACTGTCCGAAGGACTCCTTATGGAGAGGGGGTGATTGAGAGTGGCTTCTAATAAAACATCATTTTTATGGGTATAATTTGAAACAAAAGACACATTTTCAGGCATATTAAAATGCGCTGCCCCAATGGTAAAATTGCCATTATGCACCTCTACCGCTTCCACTACTGAGAAGGTATTATTGAGGTCAAAAACTTTATCACCTACTTGGATATCACTAATTTTTTTACGATTACCATCTGCCATACTCACATAAACGTCCGCAGGGAAACACGCATATACTTCATTATCAACAGATTGCCATAGAATTTTCCCAGTTTTGTCGGCAACATAGTTGCGGAATTTATTATCCTTAGTATTGTTATAAACCGAAAAATAAACCAAACCATTTTCGCACGGATAAGCGGAACACATTGCGCCTTTGTTCGGAACGCTTATCACAAGTTTACCCGTTGTATCAATATAGCCTTTTTCCGTTGGGAATAATCCTTCTTTGAAACCCGTAAAAATCCGGTAATAAATATCGCAGCTATTTAAAAAGTCAAGTTTTTGCGCAATGACAGTTTTATTTGCTTTATCCACAAAGCCCACATGTTCGCCCTTATCGTCCCAAATCATCAATTTGCCTTCTGAAAATTCTTCCGGCTTTTCAATAAGTGGTTTTGCAAATAGGAGTTTGCCTTTTTTATCTATAAAATTCCATAAATAACCTTCATCGGGTTTACTTTTATTTTCCATACCCACTCTTGAATAACCCTCTTTAAAAAGATCAATATCCTTAAATTTGTAATCTATGACGATTTTACCTTTTGCATCAATAAGTCCATACAGGGGGTCTTCATCACTCGCTAAACTCACGGCTGCCAAGCCATCGGAAAATGAAAATGCAGATTTCCATTGAGGCTTAATTGCCCACTGACCCGTAGCGTCCACATAACCATTCAACAAGGTTTTGCTATCCGTTTTTAAGGCTAAACCGTCCTTAAAGGGTTCAATAAAATCTTCCGTAAAAGGAGCTACTAATTTGCCTGTCTTGTCATAAATACCATATTGAGTAGCCCCATTTTCATTGGAAAAAACAGAAACAGCTACCCCATTTTCAAAATTACCGACATCGCCTTTTAGTTTATCCAATATGATTTTACCTTTTTTATCAATCACCATTGAATGTCCATCTTCAAAGCTGATGACCGCCCAGCCGTTATGAAAATTGGCGTTTGTTTTTATGCCTTTTTCTGTCAATTTGATGACCCACTCGCCAGTTGTTGCATCCATATAACCCCGAATACTGCCCTCCGCAGCCGCTATATAGCCTTCCGAAATGGGTGGGAAAATACCTATGCCCTTCAAGTTTTTCACCACTTTTCCCGTAGGCGATAGCAAAATATACTCCTGACCATCGGGGTGATTACTTGTTTTATTCTCAACCAATATATTTTGGCTATTCGCTGAAAATACGTTGAGTATTATCATTAAAATCACATTCAATGTTTTCATTTTAAATGTTTTATATATAGTGATTAAAATCAATTTTTAATTACACCAATCGGAAAGTCATTTCCAAACCCATAACTCGCTGGATACTGAGGGGTGCCTTTATACTTCGCCGTGAGTTCGGGTACTTGCTCTTGCAGATACGCATCAAGTTCTTTCACAGTAATTTTTTTATCACCGCCTTTATCCGCCTTACCGCTCAACGCTTCTAATAAAACATAAGTGAAAGTGCCATGACCCAATTGTGTAAATTCAGATGCAAATTGTTCACTACCCGAAGCCGTTAGCCAATGCGTACCCGTAGCGC
>JANMYC010000163.1:0-2855 GCA_031381715.1 Saprospiraceae bacterium | reverse complement strand
GAAGTAAGCTTTTAAAAATAAATTCAGTATTATATCATTCTCTGTGAAATCGCTTAATTTCACACCCTGTTTTTAAACGGGCTCATTTTTAATAAAATATCAATACTACTATACATTTTGCTTACCACAAAGGACACAAAGAGACACAAAGGGCTTTTTTTATTAAAAACTTATGTTTAGAAGTTCAAAAAATACTTTGTGTTTCTTTGTGTCCTTTGTGGTGAGTAAAAATGTACAGTAATATTTAAAATATCATAGATTTATATGAAAACTGACCTTCTTGTGATAGGTGGCGGTATTGCTGGATTGAGTTTAGCGATTAAAATTGACCGACAGCGACCTGATTTGCAAATTGATGTTTTGACTAAAACAGTTGAAAATGAATCCAATACGCGCTATGCTCAGGGTGGCGTGGCAGCGGTTTGGAATATTGAAAAAGACAATTATCAAAAACACATTGATGATACGCTCGATGCGGGCGATGGCTTATGCGATAAAAAAATCGTTGAAATTGTGGTAGAAGAGGGTCCTCAACGGGTGCGTGAAATCATTGATTGGGGCACTCGATTTGATATGCACGGCGATGATTATGATTTAGGACGTGAGGGCGGCCATACTGAAAACCGCATTTTACATTATAAAGATTTAACGGGCTGGGAGATTCAGCGTGCTTTGGTGGCGGAGTCGAAAAATCATCCCAATATCCACATTCATGAGCATTATTTTGCGGTGGATATAATCACACAGCATCATTTAGGGTATAATATCACAAGGGTAACGCCCAATATTGAATGCTATGGTTGTTATGCTTTGAATAAAAAAACGGGTGAAATCGAAACCGTTTTAGCTAAAATGACGGTGATGTGTACGGGCGGAACGGGTCAAGTCTATAAAAATACGACTAATCCCATTATAGCTTCGGGCGATGGCATAGCGATGGTGTATCGAGCAAAAGCACGGGTTGCCAATATGGAGTTTGTGCAATTTCATCCAACCGCTTTGTACAATCCTGCGGGTGAAAACCCCAACTTCCTTGTTTCGGAAGCGGTTCGTGGATTTGGTGCGATTTTAAAAACACCTAATGGCGAAGAATTTATGCAGAAATACGACCCTCGTAAGTCCTTAGCTCCTCGTGACATAGTGGCGCGAGCGATAGATAGTGAAATGAAAATTTATGGTACTGAGTGTATGTATTTAGATTGTAGGCACATAGAAAAAGAGGCATTTTACAACCATTTTCCAACGATTTATGATAAATGCATGAGTATCGGTATTGACCCCATGAAGGATATGATACCCGTAGTGCCCGCTTGCCATTATCAGTGCGGAGGGATTTTAGTGGATGAAATTGGGCAAAGTGGCATTAAATACCTTTATGCAAGTGGTGAATGTAGCTGTACAGGCTTGCACGGGGCGAACCGTTTGGCATCGAATTCACTTTTAGAGGCTTTGGTATTTTCGCACCGGATCGCAGAGGATGTATTAAAAAAGGTGGATTCCATAAATTATAAAGAAGGAATCCCAGATTGGAATGCTGCGGGAACAACGGATCCTCAAGAAATGGTCTTGATAACCCAAGGAACAAAGGAATTGAAGGACATTATGAGCTATTATGTGGGCATTGTGCGCTCGAATGTGCGTCTGAAAAGGGCTTCGGATAGGTTGTACATTTTATATAAAGAGACTGAGGATTTATATAATTCTACGACCTTATCCCCTCAGTTATGCGAGTTGCGCAACTTGATTACAATCGCATATTTGATTACCCGCTCGGCTTCTATGCGCCATGAAAGTAGAGGTTTACATTTCACGACAGACTATCCTAACGAAACACCTTTTTTACAGGATAGTATTTTGTAAAATCTTGATAATTTTATTAAAAAAACAGGCGCTATACTGAGGAGTATAGCGCCTATTTTTTTTAAACTAAACATTAATTATTGTCGTTTCCTTTTTTCTCTTTATGGTCATGATGCTCTTTTCATCATCGTCATCGTATCTAATTGATTAGACGTTGCCTTTAGAAATAATAACTTATTTTAACAAAACTTTAATCCAAAGAAGACCCCTCAGTATAAATCACTTTTCATAAATATCTGCCATCTCTAAAGTCATATTCAAAGAAGTGAAAGTGATTTTTTCACTTAAAGAAGTAAACGTTTCTACTTCCCAAGTGCCATCTTCTTGCAATACATAGCATTCCACAAGAGGTTTTTCAGGTTCTACGGTCAAATAATATTTTAGGGAAGCGATTTTTTGATAGAGAATAAATTTATCCGTTTTATCATAAACTCGTGTTTTATCTGATAAAACTTCGATAATAATAACTGGATATTGTTTGATGCGGCGAGATTCTAGGTCACGACCATCTCCCGTCACGAATACGTCGGGATAAGTATATTTTGAATCCGTAATACGGACTTTAACGTTTTCCATATATACTTTATATCCCTCAGATTTTAAGAGATTTCTGAGTAAAAATGCTATTTGTAAGCATAATTCGTTGTGAAAATCGGTTGTGCCAGGCATAGTGTATAGTTTTCCATCAAAATATTCGTGCCTGACATCTGAAGTGTCTTCAAAAGTAAGGTATTCTTCTACGGTCATTTTTTTTAGAGCTGCTCGCATTTTTAATTCTATTTTTAACAAAAATACAGCTTAGATTTTAATTTTTCAAGTAAGAAATCGCCTAATGCAGCCTTTATTTTAAAACGGGGAACGCTTCCAGTAACTTAATTGCATCCGAGTATCTTTTTTTAGGGGTTTTAGAAAGCATTTTTTTTAAAAAGCCAATAACCACATCTGGAATAGGCTCATCATTGCTTAATACTGAGGGGTAGGGTGGCTCCTCTTTC
>JANMYC010000129.1:0-2829 GCA_031381715.1 Saprospiraceae bacterium | reverse complement strand
AAAGTTCGTATCCTGCTAATAAATACGGTGCGGGTGGTGGCGGTGCTTCGGGCGCGTACCTGTATTCACCTTTGGGCAATGGACCGCTCATTGTGGCGGGCGGTGGCGGCGGTGCAGGTGGTGGCAGTACGCCAATATTTATTACTTCATTCCAATACCACGGTGGTGGCGATGCCTTAGGCTATGCAAGCTCAGGTGGCGGTAACGGCGGTCATGCGGGTTTTACTAATGCGCATCCTTCTCCAAACGATTGGGCAGGCGGCGGTGGCGGCGGTGTGAGTGGTCATGGCGGTGACAATAATTTGGGTAAAGGTGGCAAACTGTACACGGCAGGTGGCGGTATGGGCGGCAATAGCAATCTTCATCCGTCCTTTACGTCGCTTAGTTCGCCTGGCGGTGGCGGTTTTGTGGGCGGCGGCGGTGCAAGCGGGCTTTATGCTTGTGCAGGTGGTGGTGGCGGCGGCTTCACGGGCGGCGGCGGCGGCGGCAATAGTTTCAACACAAGCACTCCGATTGGCTACGAAGGCATCGGCGGCACGTCGTTCAATAGCACTTTGGGCTATAACACATCGACGTTCAGTCTCACAAACTATTCCTCGGTGGGCGGCAGCGTCAAAGTTGAAATTTTGCTGCGGCTGTCGGATTTTGGTACGATCATTCCCAACGCTTTACCCGATGATTTGGTGTTTGAATTTAACCAATTAGAAGCCTTGTATCGCGCGACTAACGGCGCAAATTGGACAAATAAAACCAATTGGCTAACGGGCGGCGACATGAGTGCGTGGCACGGCGTGACTTTGACAGCCGACGGAAAAAGCGTTTTAAAAATAGAATTGCCGAGCAACAACCTTAACAATTTGTCGGGTACAGTCACCACAACACTGCCCGATTTGAATTTACCCGATTTGCAAACCCTAAATTTAGGTAACAATGCGCTCAGAGGCACTATTCCCAATTTCAATTATTTGCCCACCCTTGAGACGTTGTCCCTCAACACAAACCAATTTTCGGGCAGCGTACCTTTATTCAACAACTGCATCGCGTTGTCAAGACTCAATTTGGCGATTAACAATCTGACTGGGTCTGTCCCCAATTTTTCGAATAATTTTTCGGGCAATAATTGGCTGCATATTGATTTGGGACTCAATCAATTGACGGGTAGTTTGCCGCGCTTGGTTTTGGCAAATCTCCGGTTTTTCAGCGTTTATGGCAATCAATTAACAGGTTTTCCCGATTATTTCTACTTGCCTTTTGCATCAACTGATTTTACTTTTAACATTGAAAACAATAATTTTTCGGGCAGATTCCCCCCTGTTTATACCTTTTTTAGTCAAATACTCACGCTCCAAAACCTGTATATGCGGAACAACAAATTCAATTTTGGGGATTTGTTGGGGCAAAATTTCTTAACCTCAACGGGAACGGTTGCCTACGCCCCGCAACAAAAAATCGGCATCAGCTACACAAACGGCGCACTTGAAGTGAATACGGGCGTTCCGACGGGCAGCACAACGCAGACTTTTTATTGGTACAAAGACAATGCGGTGGTAGCGGTCAATAACAATAATTGGTATCGCCCTACTGCAACGGGTGTTTATCGGGTAGAAGTGGCGCACAGTACCTTGACAACGGGTACGGGCGATAAAAACTTGATTTTAATTTCTAATAATATTACCGTTTCAACCCTACAAAAATCAAATGGCGGGCGCAACTTCCCAACGGATTTGCTGCCTTGCTTGGCGGACGATTTCAACGAATTGGAAAAAATATACGACGCAACGGGCGGCGCAAATTGGACAAACAAAACCAATTGGTTCACGTCGAGCAATATCGCTTCGTGGCATGGCGTGTGGGCAATGAGTGCGGACGGTTGCAATGTTGCGGATTTGGTCTTGAATAGCAATAATTTGAACGGTATTTTACCCAATTTGAGCTTCCCAAGCGCGACCCGTTTGAGTTTTGCGGACAATTTACTGAGGGGGTCAATTCCGACGATTACTGCGCCGAATTTGAAGATATTAGGCTTTGGTAGTAATCAATTATCGGGCAATATTCCCAATTTTAGTTTTACGCTTGATGAGTTTTACATCAACAACAATCGTTTCATTTACGGCGATATGGAAGGTAAAACGTGGTTGAATACGCCCGTTTTGCACTATAAAGACCAAGCCTCTATCCCAACTACGCTCTCAAATTGCGTTTTGACTGTCAACACGGGCAGCACGGCTACCGACCAAACTTTTATTTGGTTTAGAAAAAATGCGGACGGCAGTTTGACCGAACTAACGCGCGGCAACAGCCCACAATTCACCCCCTCAGTAGCTGGCACTTATTTATGCCATGCCTACCATTTTACGTTGTCCCGCGCCGATATTCCTTCTCGTAACTTAGTATTGGTAAGCCAAGATTTTTTTATTGGCAACCGATTGTACGTCAAACCCGCCGCGAGCGGTAACGGCAGTGGCGATAGTTGGGCAAATGCCATTAGCGGCTTGCAAAATGCTTTGGAAAGAGCCGCTTGTATGCCTTCCGAAATATGGGTATCGAGCGGCCCTTACCGCCCTTCAAAAGATATTTATGGAAATGTGTATCTGCCGTCTCATAACACTTTTAGAATACCAAATGGTACGTTGGTTTATGGTAGTTTTGCGGGAACGGAAACCAATTTATCGGAACGCACCCCCTCAGTAATGCGGGCAAATCCGAGTATTCTACACGGTGATGTTTCTAATAATGACATTGGCTCTTTTTCTGGAGCAGGTAGTTCGTTGGCTTATGATTTAGTAAATGATAGCGACAATGCCTCTCATGTGGTTGTTTTTCATCAAA
>JANMYC010000104.1:0-1666 GCA_031381715.1 Saprospiraceae bacterium | reverse complement strand
AAAAGATAATAGCTATAAATATGCGGTTAAAAAGAACCTCATTCCGCTCAATGAAATGAACAAACCCGCAGCTGGGCAAAAAGGCGCTTCTTTGAAATACACCAATCAGTCCATTCAATACGCTTTTGATAAAATTGATAGAGGACATGACGATATTTTGAATCGCATTATATGGTATTCGGTAAAAGGAAATAAAGCATATCCTACGAAAATGGCGGGAAGTGGTGACGACGACGATGATTAACACCCCCTCAGTAAAAAGCCCTTTTTTGATGTAAAACCATCAAAAAAGGGCTTTTTAAAAACATCAAATCAATATCAACTTATTACTTCGACGCATAATTCGTTTGTTCAATTTTAGAAAGTAATTTGGACTTACCTTCTAAAAAAGCTTTATCGTATTCGTAAGTAGGGATTGTTTTATCCAGAATTTCGTTGTTTTCGTAATCTTGAAAAACGATGCCATTGACGTTTTTTCGATTCGTCGCCTTTCTAAATCTGGGTCCACCGTTAGTATAAGCCAGATAATCCAAAGTATGCGTTTTGCTATTAATCCAGTAACAAAAGACATCCTCATGGTCTTTTCCACCGCCTTCTACATCAAACCAGACTTTGATTTTATCGTAATCCTGACTATCTATTTTGATAGTGCCAATGTGCGCCAAATTAACGCTTGCATCCATCAATTTATAAGGTAATAAGACAAAATACGCCACTGAATTAAGCCCTTCACGGAATCTGTCCTCATCTTTTTTAGAAAGCGTTTGCCTTTGACTATTGATTTCACGGACAAAACCTGCATTGTTGTACACATCGTGAATGGTATTTTTTAAAGAGTCTTGTGTGGTGCGCTCATACTCAAATTGGGCATTATTATTTTTAATTCTGACCCTATATTTGCGAAAATCAAAAGACACTTCAACGTTTTGGTACTTCTTACCGCCATGCACATCCACGCATTTCTGAATAATTTCTTTGGCTCTTTTATCCATGGTTTTCTTTTGGGAAATACCTTGAAAAGGCATTAAAAAAGCGATGCAAAGAAGGGTGACAATATTTCTAAACATGATTTGGCACTTTATGAACCTATTAAAACTGTTTTTTAAAATTCTAATTCGAGTAATAACCGTGGCATCGCTCAAAGCCGTGCCACGGTTTTAATCTATTAAAAACTCAGTGGTAACTCCACTAAAGTCGTATCCCAAGCCAATTGCATCACAACGGAATTGTCTGCTTTTTTTGAAAATTCAATGGTAAAATTTTCCACAACGGCATCCGCTTTTTTAACTGGAACAGTTACACGCAAGACGTCTTTCGTGTCATTGTAACTGTACGCACCCCAATAATCCAAGTCATAGTTAAGGATTATCGTCCATTCGTTTTCATTGGGTATTGAAAATAGAGAGTAAGTACCCGCCGCTATCTTTTTGCCTTGAATGACGACATCTTGATAAAACTTAATTTCAGTGGACTCATTAGCCCCTGTGCGCCAAACTTTGCCGAATGGGATGAGTTTTCCGAATACTTCACGGTCTTTTTTTGCGGGGCGGCTATACGTGACACGGGCGAAGGCTTTTTCACCTACTTTTTCGGGTGAAAATTTGCGGTCGTGAGCGAAGGCATTGGGATAATAAGCCATATCCATTGGGCTTTTATCCAAATTTGC
>JANMYC010000095.1:0-2772 GCA_031381715.1 Saprospiraceae bacterium | reverse complement strand
GGGTCTTCATGAAGCGACTTTCCAATACCATGTCCTGTCAAATCTCGAACCACCCCATATTTATGCTTTTTTTCGCAATATTCAAATATTGCAAATCCAATATCCCCTATCCTTTTACCAACCGTCGCTTGCTCAATTCCTTTGTAAAGTGAGGTATTTGTCACATTTAACAGGTCTAATACTGAGGGGGTAACACCACCTAATGCAAAAGTATAAGCCGCATCCCCAAAATAACCATTCATAAACGTACCACAATCAACGGATATAACGTCATTTTCTTTTATCTCGTAATTAGATGGAATACCATGTACAACAGCTTCATTTAAAGAAATACATAATGTAGCAGGAAAGTCTCTATAACCTTTGAAGGCTGGAACAGCGCCGTTATCTCGAATGAATTCTTCAGCTTTTGAATCAATGAATTTACTCGTAACTCCGGGCTTAATCAATGTAGCGACATAGGCTAATGTCTTAGAAACTAACAAGCAGCTTTCACGGATAAGTTCTATTTCACCATCCGTTTTGTAATATATCTCTCTTTTTTCGCTTGATTGAAACATTGTAAGTTCTTTATTTTCTTATAAAAATTAAGAATTAAAACAGATTAAAGCCCATTTTAATTCTTAATTTTCAGATTGATATGTTGTATACCCAGATACTAAATACCACCTTCACCAACCGCCACTAAACCACCACGACCCTGAAGTTTACCACTTTTTACCAAACCATCATATTTACTAAGAAGTAAATAAGACTCTATTTGTTGCAATGTATCTAAAACAACACCAATCATAATAAGAATAGATGTACCTCCGAAGAAGCGTGCAAATCCACCGTTCACACCTAAAAATGCTGCAATACCCGGCATAATTGAAATGAAACCAAGAATAATAGCGCCCGGCAAAGTGATTCGAGTAGTAACAGAGTCAATGTATTCGGCTGTACTTTGTCCCGGCTTTACACCCGGAATAAATGCATTTTGACGCTTTAAATACTCTGAATACTGTTGTGGATTGACGATTAATGCAGTATATACATATGTAAAAACAACTACCAAAATAAAATAAATAGAATTATGAGGTAGCGAAGTGTAATCATTTAAAGCTGCTAAAAAACCACTTGGTTGACCATTACCTGACATAAATTGAGCTATAGTGGATGGAATGAACATCAAAGCCTGAGCAAAGATGATTGGCATTACACCAGCAGCATTTAACTTAATTGGTAAATAATCGCGATTTGTAGCTGTAGGAACAGAAGTACCCGTTCTTCCAACCATTCTTTTAGCAAATTGTAGCGGAATTCGGCGTACTGCTTGGATAACTACTATGATACCCATGATAGTTGCGAACCAGATAGCCATTTCAAGAACAAAAGCGAAACCACCTTGTAATTGGAACTCTGCTGTTAAAGCTTGAGGTAAAGCATCGATAATACCTGACATGATGATGAAAGATGTACCATTTCCTAAACCTTTCTCTGTAATACGCTCACCTAACCACATAGCAAATACAGTACCTGCCGTGAGGATTACTATTCCAGAGAACCAAAATATTGCTGGACTTAAACCCGGAGCAATGGCACCTTTAGTGGTAAGATAGGTTAAATATCCGCTTCCCTGAACCATAGTAACTCCGATTGTTAGGAAACGAGTCAATTGATTCAATTTTTTTCTCCCAGATTCCCCTTCATGCTGCTGCAATCTCTGGAAATAAGGCACAGCAAATGTCAACAATTGAATGATGATGGATGCTGTGATGTAGGGCATTACACCTAAAGCAAAGATAGCACCTTTTGCAAAAGCACCTCCCGTAAAAGTATTAATTAAACCCAAAAGGTCATTCTTACCACTGTTGGCAGCTGCTTGAGCCAAAGCCAGAGCATTAACACCAGGTAAGAGAACAAACGTACCTAAACGAAACACAAACAAAAGTGCAAGTGTGTAAAGAATACGTTGTTTGAGTTCTGGAATGCTCCAGATGTTCTTTAAAGTCTGAAATATTCTGTTCATCGAAACTTATTTTTCTTTTTTAATGCAAAAATCGAGTTCAAAGTTAAACGATTTTTTCACCAAAAGGTTACGCTACTGTAATAGTTCCACCGGCTGCTTCAATTGCTGTTTTTGCAGCTTCTGAACAAGCGTGAGCTGTTACGATTAATTTCGATTTTAATTCACCATTAGCCAACACTTTCACAAGTTCATTCTTTTTGATGAAGCCTTGTTCGTACAATGCCGCAGGTGTAATTTCAGTAGCACTAAACTTATCCGCAAATTCTTGCAACAAGCTTACATTTATAGCTACATACTCTTTACGGTTGATATTTTTGAAGCCAAATTTAGGTAAACGGCGTTGCAAAGGCGTTTGACCACCCTCAAAACCACGTTTGTTCTTGTGACCAGAAGTAGCTTTATCACCCTTGTGACCCTTCGTAGAAGTTCCACCATGACCAGAGCCTTGTCCTCTACCGATACGTTTGACTTTATGCGTAGCACCTTTTGCAGGTCTAAGATTGCTTAATTCCATTGTCTTTATTTTTACAATTAATTATTGTCTGATAAAAATTAGACCCCATTCCGAGTGTGCGGTACTGAGGGGTTATACTTGACAATAAAAGATTGAATATCAACGAGTTGTAAGTCAATTTTCAATCATTCAAAACTTATCCTTCTACAACTTTAATGAGGTGAGATACTTTTCTTACCATGCCTAAAATTTGAGGATTAGCTTCTTTCTCAACGGTTTGATATACCTTTCTGATACCCAAGGCTTT
>JANMYC010000079.1:0-7184 GCA_031381715.1 Saprospiraceae bacterium | reverse complement strand
TCTGCCGACAAAGGCAGGTTTGGATATATTATTTTTTGTTTCACGCCTTATTTCAAGGCAATCAATTTACGCCTAAGTAAATTACCCTAAAATCATTGTTTTGATACGTTTTTATATACTCTGACATAGTCGATATAAGCTTTGTCGGTGTTTCCTTTTTGGATAAATTCATTTTTCCGCACGTCACCATCTACCCAGTTATTTTCACCAAAACAGCTGCCTGAGAAATAGATAAAATGCGGTGTGTGCGGTATGAGCATGGGTTTATCCATGCTTCTTACCAAGTTGCCATCGTAGTAAAAATTGAGATAAGTAGGCGTCCATTCAAAGCCAAATACATGGTATTCTTGGGTATATAGATTAGGGGCTTTTATCATTGTGCCATTTGACTTATGAGCAGGTTTTTCATAACCATCCCAATGCAAACCTGAAGAATAAGCGTCTCGCATTTTGTTACCTTCCACAATATCTATTTCAGCACCATCATTGGCCGTACCATCTTTTACACCTTTTGGAGCTGTGTTGCCTTGCCCGTTGGGCATCATCCAAAAAGCAGTTTGATAACCATTGGGTTTAACAAGGTGCATTCGACATTCGAAATAGCCGTATGCCGTCGCAAATTTGCCTTGCGAGTTAAATCTACCCGCAAAATATGCAGAATCGTGCAGGCTTGATTTATGGTAATAAATATAGGTATGACCATCTTTTTCCTCAACTTGCTCATCGTTTGAATAGTTGGTGATATCAGGTCGTTTTTTGGTTGTGTTTTCAACTGTCCATTTCTGGGTATCTATTTTATTGTCATTAAATTCATCTGAAAAAACGAGTTGCCAGTTTTCCTTTGTTTTTATCAATGAATCGCCTACTAAAAAAGGTTTTTCCTTTTTATCGCTTTGGGGATCTACAAAACTGGTATTGCCCGTTTTGGATAAGGCAGGTTGGTTGATTTTACAACTCAATAGCGTTAAAATCAAAGAAAACGCTAGAGGATACACACTGTTTTTCATTTTTTTTCTTTAAAAAATCTGGATAATGGATTTAAAATACTGAGGGGGTCGTGGTTCATTCATTAAATCATTGTTGTAGGAGCAGTTGGCATTAGCCACGGTGTCATTTTTCTCGCGCCCACTCCTCCGTGCGAAAAGAGGAAACAGGCATGCCATTGGTACCAAATAAATCACCAACTACAAAATTCTTGAAAGCGTAGCGTACGGCAACGGGTTGAGGGACGGAATCAGATTTTACCATGATGAGGTTCTCTGTACCTTTTCGGACAATGGTTGCTTTGGCAGGATAGAAAACTTTATCATTACCGGCTATTTCAAAAAGGGATAGCTCTTTTCCGTAAGAAGTCAGCCCATAGGGGGCGTTATCAAAATCTATTACAGCAGTATCTTGTTGAAATGTCATGCTTTTAAATGTTGGGCTGGCGGGATTGATACCTTTAGTGTCATAGGTCTGATACAAGGCTAAGTACGCCAATCGTTTTCCAATAGCTTCTTTATTGGCAGGATGAATGACATTTTGTTCGCCTATATCCATAGTGCTTGCCATACCAACATTAGGAACGGTGGTAGTTGCTTTAAGTTGGGCTTCTCGTAAAAATCCGCCATTGGGTAATACATCATTTTTGCCGTGTGGTGCAACTTGAGCATAATAGAAAGGGAAATCACCCTGTTCCCATTTAGCGCGCCAGCCTTTTATCATGGCGGGCAAAAGTCTTTGATAGGCTTCTGGCTCCCATTTATTAGATTCGCCTTGATACCAAATTGCGCCACGTATACCATAGCCGACCATGGGATTTATCATGGCGTTAAATAGTGTCGTGGGTATTTTAGGAGCGGGCAGTTTTGGTAAAGGCGTATCTCTTTTAATTGCTTTATAAAACTCAAATTCTTGACACGCTTCATCGTTCATCCAAGGCTGAATAGTTGTACCACCCCAACTTGCTGTAATAAGCCCAACGGGCACGTTGAGCGTTTTTTGCAACATCCGTCCAAAAAAATAAGCGGTAGCACTATATCCATGTGTCGTTTCGGGATTAGATATGTCCCATTTTCCTTTAAAATCCTCTTGAGGTGTAATGCTAAAACTCATACCTACATTAAAAAGCCGTAAATTGGGATTATTGGATTCCAGAACTGCATCCATAGCCCCTAAAACAGGTTGATTGTTATAGCCTTTCATCGGCATTTGCATATTGGACTGTCCAGAACAAACCCATACTTCGCCAATCAGCACATTTTCAAGCGTTAAGGCTTTACCATCTGTTATCTTGACGGTATAGGGGCCGCCGGCTTTAGGTGTCGTGATTTTTAGTTTAAATCGACCATCGTCAGCCGCTTTTGTCCCATATATTTTATCATTCCATGAAGTAATGACTTCAACCGTGGCGTTTACATCGGCTATGCCCCATAAAGCCACATCAGTTTGTTGCTGCAAAACCATGTTGTTGCCGAAAATGGCGGGTAGTTTTATTTCCGCAAAAAGCGGTACCGATATCAAGGCGACACCACAAAGAGTGCTGAAAGATAAAAGGGTATTTTTATTCATTCTTGTAAAATCTTTACCACAAATCTAAATTGTTTGGTTTTTGAGTAAGCATTAAAAAATAGCTATTTCTCATGGGAACGTTCCCACATTGTGGGAACGTTCCCATGAGAAGATATAAAAATCCCCCACAAATAGACGATTGAAAGTAAAGTAAAGTAGTTGTTTTCGTATCTTAACTGCTTGAAATACTGAGGGGGTATTCAATGTCTCAATTTGTTCAAAACTTAGAATCCAAAACTGCAAAAACATGGCACGACACCAAGTAACCATCATAGATATCGCCAAAGAGCTTAATATTTCTAAATCCACGGTTTCGAGGGCATTGACGGGGCATCCGAGTATCAAACCTGAGACAAGGCAAAAGGTGATGGAATTAGCTGAAAAGTGGGATTATCAAAAAAATATGTTGGCTTATCAACTCATGGCAAGCCGCACCAACACTATTGGAATTATCGTCCCCGAAATCATCACAAGTTTTTTCCCAAAAGTCATCTTGGGTGCACAAGAGGCAGCACAAGAAGCCGGCTATAATGTCTTGATAAGCCAATCTAATGAGCAATATTTAACCGAAGTAGCGAATACAAAAGTCATGTTAACGAATCGAGTTGATGGAGTTTTGGTCTCAATTTCAAAAGAAACGCAAAATTTTGAGCATCTGGAAACCTTTCGCCGCAAAGGTATTCCGCTTGTTATGTTCAATCGAGTAAGTACTGAACTTAAAGTGCCGAAAGTAGTCGTTGACGACTATAAAGGTGCCTTTGAAATAATGGAACACTTAATATTGACTGGCAAAAAACGCATCGCTCACTTATCTGGTCCCTCCAAACTCTATAATATTCGCAAACGCAAAGAGGCATATTTAGATGCTTTAAAAAAATACAATATTCCCTTCGATCCCGAATTATTGATTGAATATGATTTGAATTTGGAGCGAGTTAAAATCTACGTCAAATATTTACTCGATCTTCCCAATCCTCCAGATGCTCTTTTTGCCGTCAATGACCCGACCGCTATCGAAGCCATTCAAGTCATAAAAGCCAGAGGCCTTTCTATGCCTGATGATATTGCTGTGGTAGGTTTTAGCAACGATAACGCTTCGCAATATATGGAGCCCGGGCTGACTACTATCATACAACCTACTCACGAAATGGGGAGAACAGCCGCCCAATTGCTTTTAAATATGATTGATAAAGACGTTTCTGAATGGAAAATGCTTTTTAAAGTCTTAAAACCCGAGTTGGTTATAAGAGGGTCAAGCCAAAAAATTTAGATTGATATATAATTCAGGATTTGAAAATGTTCCCTTATTACTATGGGAACGTTCCCGTAAAATGGGAACGTTCCCATTTTTATTTCAATGAATACATAAAAATTCAACGCATCTGAAATAGTACATTTGTTTAATTCAAGCCTTGAAAATGAGTTGTTCGGTTTTAGATTAAAAATTTAGCGATACTACAATGATAAAAGCATAAATTTAATAAATTATGGTAAAAGAACTTCAAACCAAGAATAGAACCTTTAAAAATATTCCCATATCTGCTGATTTAGTGGTTGTTGGCGGGGGATTATCGGGCGTGTGCGGCGCGATTACAGCAGCACGTCAAGGCATCAAAGTCGTTTTGGTGCAAGACCGTCCTGTTTTGGGCGGCAATGCGTCGAGTGAAGTGCGGTTGTGGGTTTTGGGCGCAACGTCTCACATGGGCAACAACAACCGTTGGGCAAGGGAAGGCGGTGTGATTGATGAATTATTGGTCGAAAACCTCTACCGCAATCCCGAAGGCAATCCGCTTATTTTTGACTCGATTATGTTAGAAAAGGCTGTTTCTGAACCAAATATCACGCTTTTACTCAATACGGCAGTGTATGAAGTGCAGAAAAAAGACGATGATACCATTGAATCCGTCACTGCATTTTGCCCACAAAATCAAACGACATATACACTTGTTGCGCCTTTGTTTTGCGATGCTTCGGGCGATGGGGTAGTGGGCTTTCTTTCGGGTGCAGCTTTCCGAATGGGCGCAGAAAGTAAAGAAGAATTTGGTGAAAAATTCGCCCCCTCAGTAGAATACGGCGAATTGTTGGGTCATTCGCTTTATTTCTACTCAAAAGATGTTGGGAAACCTGTGCGTTACATTGCACCGAGTTTTGCCCACGATGTGACTCAAAAAATACCTAAATTCAAGTCATTCAACGCCAAAGACTTTGGTTGCCGCTTGTGGTGGGTAGAGTATGGCGGACGTTTAGATACGGTACTTAATACTGAAGAAATTAAGTGGGAACTATGGAAAGTCATCTACGGTGTTTGGGATTATATCAAAAACTCTGGGAATTTTCCCGAAGCGGAAAACCTCACACTTGAATGGGTCGGTACAATCCCTGGCAAACGCGAAAGCCGTCGTTTTGAAGGTGATTATATGATGATTCAACAAGATGTTGTCGAACAACGTCCGAAACCCGATGCCGTCGCTTTTGGTGGTTGGTCCATTGATTTGCACCCTGCCGATGGCGTTTTTAGTGAAAAACCGGGCTGTAATCAATGGCACAGCAAGGGCATTTACGACATTCCTTACCGTAGTTTGTATTCTAAAAATATCAAGAATCTCTTTTTGGGCGGGCGGGTTATCAGTGCTTCGCACGTCGCTTTTGGCTCAACGAGAGTTATGGCAACGACGGCACACATCGGTCAAGCGGTGGGCATGGCGGCTGTTTTAACGACAAAACACAAGTTAAATCCGCGCGATATTTATACCGAAGGTTTTATTCCTCTTTTGCAAGAAGAATTGTTGAAAACGGGTCATTTCTTACCAAATCTGTCTTTAAAAGAAGAAAAAGACTTGGTTCAAACGGCACGCATCACCGCTTCGAGTGCCTTGTCACTCGCCGAAATTCCCGAAGACGGAGGTTTGCACCCCCTCAGTATTTCGGTCGCTCAGATGATGCCCGTTAAAGCGGGTCCCGTTTTAAACACGATTGTTCACGCTTATGGGTTGGAAGAAACGACTTTGGATGTGGAGTTGCGGATAAGCCAAACGGAGAACAACCACACGCCCGAAGTGATTTTGGCAAAAAAGACAATCCCTATCAAACAAGGGCGCAATTGCTTACAAATTAGTTGGGAAAATGTCGAAATTGAGACCCCTCAGTATGCGTACCTCGTTTTGCAAAAAAATGAAAAAATACAAGTGCCGCGCTCTGAACAACGCATTTCGGGCATTTTATCGGTTTTCAATACCGTTAATAAAGCCGTTTCAAATAATGGAAAACAAACACCACCCGAAGATATTGGCGTGGATACCTTTGAGTTTTGGACACCACAACGCCGTCCCCAAGGACACAATATCGCTATGAAATTTGACCCGCCGATTGAAGCGTTCGCCGTTGAGAATATCAGAAATGGCATCGGACGACCGACGAATCAACCGAACGCGTGGATTGCTGATTTTGAAGATACAAAGCCGCAATTGACACTCAATTGGGATGAAGAACAAAGCATTTCAAGCATTGTACTCGGTTTTGATGTTGATTTTGACCATCCACTTGAAAGCGTTTTAATGACGCATCCCGAAACGGTTTCGCCTTTTTGCGTTAAGAATTATCGCATCTTTGATGATAAAAACAACCTTATTTTTGAGAAAAAAGACAACCATCATAACATTAATACAATACAATTTGAACAACCTATTTTTACAAAATCGCTCACAATCGAAGTAGAACACCCCTCAGTAAATGCGCCTGCAAGCGTGTTTGAAATGCGGTGCTATTAATTAATGGATAATGGACAATTGATAATGGATAATAATACACGCCATTATCAATTATCCATTATCAATTATCCATTAAAAAATATGGTACAATTAGACCTTATTGTAATGGCAGTTTTCGCTGCCCTTATTCTCGCTATCGGCATGGCGTTTACGCGCATGAGTAGCAAAAACTCCCAATCGTTTTTTGAAGCGGGCGGCGAAACGCCGTGGTGGATAAATGGTTTGTCGCTGTTTATCAGTTACTTTTCGGCGGGGACATTCGTCGTGTGGGGGTCAATTGCCTACAAAGCGGGTTTTGTGGCGAATGGCATTCAATTGACGATGGTTTTTGGTGGCTTAGTTGTCGCTTGGTTTATCGCCAAAAAATGGAAACGAACGGGTGCTTTGACCGCCGCCGAGTACATCGGCACGCGTTTTAACACTAATACGCAGCAGTTTTACACCTTTCTCATCATGTTGCATGGCTTGTTTACGACGGCTTCGGTGTTGTATCCCGTTGGGAAAATGGTGTCCGTGGCAACCCCTTTATCGCTTGAAATGTGCATTATTATCATTGGTGGCATCATCGTTTTATACACTTCCGCAGGTGGTTTATGGGCGGTTTTGGTGACGGATGTGGTGCAATTTGTGATTTTGACGTGTGCCGTTTTGATTGTTATTCCGATGGCTTTTACCGAAGTACAGGGCGTAAGTGGCTTTGTTCAAAACGTTCCCGCAGGCTTTTTTAATTTTACAAATGACGACTTTCCGATAGGTTTTCTATTCGTTTTTATGCTGTACCAAACGGCTTATATTGGCGGCAATTGGGCGTATGTGCAGCGTTATACAAGCGTTTCGACAGAAAAAAATGCTCAAAAGGTCGCG
>JANMYC010000067.1:0-7789 GCA_031381715.1 Saprospiraceae bacterium | reverse complement strand
TCTGCCGACAGGCAGGTATAAAGGCTAATTTTTTTAAAATTAATTATAAGAAATGCTCTCAGTCAATAATGTAGGCTTACAATTCGGAAAGCGCGTACTTTTCGATGAAGTGAATATGAAATTCACTAAAGGTAATTGTTACGGCGTAATCGGTGCGAATGGCGCAGGTAAATCTACTTTTTTAAAAATTCTTTCGGGTGAAATTGAAAGCACTCGAGGTAGTGTCGAGATTGCTCCGGGCAATCGTATGGCGGTTTTAACTCAAAACCATTTCAAATTTGACGAATTCCGCGTTTTGGACACCGTTATCATGGGTCATAAATTACTTTATGATATTATGATTGAAAAAGATGCCATTTATAACAATCCAGACGCTACCGAAGAGGACTCCATGCGTGCTGCTGAGTTGGAAGGTGAATTCGGTGAAATGAATGGTTGGATGGCTGAAAGTGATGCCGCCGAACTTTTGAGTAATTTGGGTGTAAAAGAATCTCTTCACGATAAATTATTATCAGAACTGACGGGTCCCGAAAAAATCAAAGTGCTCCTTGCTCAAGCCCTTTTCGGAAATCCTGATATTTTGTTGATGGATGAGCCTACCAACGACTTGGACGCTGAAACGACTGAGTGGTTGTGTGATTTTTTAGCGGATTACGAAAACATTGTGATTGTTGTATCCCACGACCGTCACTTCTTGGATATGGTGTGTACAAATGTGGTTGACGTGGACTTTGGAAAAATCAGAATGTACACAGGTAACTATACCTTCTGGTACGAAACGAGCCAATTAGTGGCGCGTCAAATGGCAGATAAAAACAAGAAAGTGGAGCAAAAAAGAGCCGAAATGATGGAATTTATTGCTCGATTCTCTGCCAACGCATCCAAATCCAAGCAAGCTACGAGCCGTAAAAAAGCTTTGGATAAATTGAATTTAGAAGATATTAGCCCTTCAAGCCGTCGTTATCCGTACATTGCATTTAAGCCTGAGCGCGACCCGGGTGATGTGATTTTTGAGTGTGATGGGCTTTCAAAGAAAGGATTGGATGGCGAATATTTATTCAAAAATTTGACATTCCGCTTCAATAAAGGTGAAAAAGTGGCATTTTTGAGCCGTAATCCCTTGGCTATAACCGCTTTTTTCAACGTCATTTCCGGCGAAGATAAAGATTACGAAGGCAGCTACCAATACGGTCAAACAATTTCCCCTCGGTATTTGCCCAACGATAACTCTGAATATTTCAGAGATGCTCACGATATGAATTTGATGGACTGGTTGCGTCAATATTCAAAGGAAAAAGATGAATCTTTCATTCGTGGTTTCTTAGGTCGGATGTTATTCAGTGGTGAGGAGGTTTTCAAGCAATCGAGTGTGCTTTCGGGCGGTGAAAAAGTACGTTGTATGCTTTCAAAAACCATGTTGGCAAACCCGAATTTCCTAATCATGGATGAGCCTACCAATCACCTTGACCTCGAATCCATCACTGCATTGAACAATGGCATGAGGGATTTCTCGGGCAATATGATTTTCACAAGTCATGACTTCCAAATTTTGGATACTGTTGGTAACCGCATCATCGAAATTGGCGACAAAGGTATAATTGACCAATTGATGACTTATGGCGAATACATTCACTCTTCAAAAGTGAAAGCAATGAGAGCGGAATTGTACGGTGAGGCTCAAATGGCGTAATTTATTGAGTGCTAAATGTTAATAATATACATGGTCAATATTCGATTCTTGGGATTGAGTATTGACCATTTTTTTTTTGTATAAACTATTGATAATGAAACTATTAGCTTTTATTTTTTTATTTTTTATTAAAACATTTCATCTCGCTGGACAGCAAAACCCTGCCCCAACTACAGATGCCGATGTGTCAATTGTCACCATTTCACCCGCTCAGAATTTTTATTTGGATAGTCGCATTGTGTCGAATATCAACGGGCGTTCACGACTGGTTTTGCCCGTTAATTTGCCCGAAGGGACGGTGAAGTGGTACTATTCTTTTGCCGCAACGGACTCTAAAGGCGAGCCTCTGGAATGGGTCGGTTTGGCGGGGCAATTAACGAAATTAGTGGATAAAACGGGTATCGCCTCCGAGTTGATAAATCGCTTGGTGAAGCCTTCGGGAACGGCTGTGTGCGACATTTTTGTGCTGGATACTGAGGGGGTAAAACTATTTGAATCCAAAGACGATAAAAAGGTCGTTTATGATAAAGATTTTTCAAGATTTAATATGACAGGCGGGGTAGTGGAAGTGTCAACCAAAAATCCTCGACCCTCCATTGGTTTCAGTAATCCGAGTATCAAAACGGGCATTAATATTAAAGTTGAAGTGACAGCTCTCGTTTTAAAAAGTAAAAAAAATACTCAATCACCCATTGAAAAACAAAGCACTTGGGATAAAACGGCTAAAAACGAACTTTTTATGCGCATGAGCTACTTTTTTGACGGTAAAAAAAACGTGGCTACGGACGCCATTCAGTTATGCGCTTTGGATAGTATCAGTCAAATATATGCCTTAAATGAGTTTAAAAACCTGTTGGATAAAGAGCGAGATATTAAAATTGGCTCAGTTATTCAAGCTTGTTTCAGTAAAACGGGTAATCAGAATTTGGGTATTGAAATGGGTGAAATCGCCACTTTAAAAGCTCGTCGAGATGCTTTGGAGCAAGAAGGTAATTTTCAAGAAATGCTCAATGTTGCTAATAAAATAGAGGAAATGGGATATTCATCACAGCCCAATCGGATTAAGTTGATGAGGGCAAATTTTTTAGCGGGACAATACGATAAAGCCCTTTCTATGGCTGACTTAATGTCTCGATTATCGCCCGAGGATTGGACTATAAATATGCATTTAGCGCATGCGTATCTATTTAAAAATCAATATGATAAAGCTGAAAAACAGTATTTAAAGTTTAAAAACAAGGCTAATACTGAGAGCCTGTCCCGAGACCTCGGGAGGGTAACTTGGGAGCAATTGGTCGCTACTGATTTTGATTTTTTTATAAAAAACAAGATTTTTAATTCACGTTATGTGGATATAAAAAAGAAGTTAAAGATTCTGTAGGGATTATTGGCTATTGGCTATTGGTTATTGATTATTGGTTATGAATTATTGGTTATTAGTTATGTGCATTTTGTGTTCAATCAATAACCAATAATTCATAATCAATAATTAATAACCAATAATTAACTATTCACCTTTTTCGAGGGGCTTGAGCGTCAAATCTCGATTCACGGCAATCGCCGCATTCAATTCAAAGCCAATTATGAGGATAATGGCGTTGAGTTGGAGCCATAGGAGGAGCACAATACCCGCCACAAATGAGCCGTAAAGCTTATTATAATTCCCAAAAGTATCCACATAAAATGAAAATCCGATGGAACTGAGTAGCGATAAAACCGTTGCAACCGAAGCACCGGGGGAGAAAAAATGCATCCGCCGCCGCATAGCTACGCCAAATTTATACATAATAGCGATCCCTATGTAAATGGATGCCAGTACAATTATCCACCGCAAAATATCTAAAAAAGTAGCCGTGATGGCGCTGAGTTTCACCAGTTTAAAGAGCCATTTGAAAAGCTGATTGCCTAAAATGATGAGAAATGTACTGATAAAAAGTAAAATCCCCAGTAAAAAAGTCATCCCAATCGCTCTGATGCGTTTTTCCCAAATATTGCGTTTTCTGAAAACCGCGTGATTTTTTTCAAAACCGCGCATCAAAGCCATCAATCCGTTGCTTGCGAAGTAAATAGCGAGGACAAAACCGATGGATAAAAAATCCGTCCGCTTGGTTTTGACAAAGCTTTTAACTGTATTGAAAAGGTCTTCACCCGATTTATTGGGCATTATTTCCACAATACCGTCGTGAATTTGTTTTAAAATATCGGCTTTGTCTAAGGGTAAAAACGGAATCAAGGAGAAAATAACGAGGAAAGCGGGAAACAAAGACATAAAAAAACTGAACGCAATGGCATTCGCCCTCATCATCAACATAGGATTGAGGAAAATTTCATTGTATAAAAAAATCCCAACACTATACAGCGATACACCTTGAAAACCCGGTAATGAGGTAGTCTCCAACCGTGATTTTGAACGCGCTATAAAAGGCGATTCGGTTACGTATGTTTTTATCTTTTGAATCATACTCTTCACAAAACAATTAAAATGCGCTTGTTTTAAGGTTTAAAAATGTAAAAATAACTAAGTCCCTTAATATGTATCTTATTGGCAGTTTAATTATTTATATTTTTAACGACCCCTCCGTAAAAAAGGTGTGAATGTATGGGAATAAGCTGAAATTTATTTTTTACAAATGATAGGATGAGCCGTAATTGGATAAAAAAGATAAGGAACAGACTTTTGCCAAAGGCATAAGCTGTTCCTTAAAAAACGAAATGATTAACCAACTTTAGAGAGTAAATGCCTTTTATTTCATTCAATTACTCCAAATACTGAGGGGGTAGAGTTAAATGTGATTTTGTTTGTAATACATTTTTTGTGTTTATTTGTTTGAGTATTTTTTTATTAAAAAGCAAAACGCAGGCTCAATCCAGCATCATAAAAAGCAACGGGTCCATCAAAGAAATCCACGAAAGGTTTAAAATCAAGACCTATATTGATGGGTGCATTCGGAATTTTATAATCCAATCCGATGATAAAATCAACGCCTATAACTGTGGCTTTATCGCCTTCCCTTACCACATAAGTTCTATTATTTTTGATGATGTAATAGCGACCGCCATAATTAAAAAATCCAACGTGTGCGCCCGCACCATAAAACCACGTTAAGCCTGCTGCATTGTCCACAGAACGGTGTTTTTCATAAAGTCCCGTGACGAGAAAACTCTTTTGCCCAAAACTAAAGATACCTTCTAAAGCCGTCCGTGAAGCTGTGAAATGTTTGATGGTCGCGCCACTTGTCAAACCGCCCAAACGAACGCCGATGGCGGTGTTGTAATTCTGTGCATGACCACAAAAAGAAAGCAGAACAGCTGATAAAATAAGGATGTAGTTTTTACCTAAGTTTTTCATTTTACTATTTTTTAGTTGATTTTAAATTTTAAAAACTGTTTTATAAGTAGGCGTAAAAAAATAAACCTGCCTGCCTGCCGGCAGGCGCTGCTATCGTCGGGCTGTAAAATGTAAAAAATGCGGAGCAAAGCGGAGTATTTTTTACATTTTATAGAGCCGACTTAAAAAGATAGTAGTGTTTATTTTAGCCAAACTACTTACGGCATTTCATTTTTATTGAAAAATAGATGAAATACTCATTCAATATTTCAAAAAACCATTCCCGTACTCAAACATATATTTTTAAATTATTTGAGGTTCAGCTTGACTCTAATTGGGGTATAAAATACCCATATATGCTTTGATTGGCATACGTAAACGGGGCATAAATTGCCCATATCGGGCATTAAATGGCATTTTCTATTATAAATTTTTCTCACTGCCTTTATATTCAAGAGTGGCTCTACATTTTTATATATGATTTAGGAATGGAAGTAATAAATCAAACTAAGCAAAAAGACTATGGAAATAAAAGACTTACCCGCAGTAAAAAACAACGTAATTTCAGAGCACGTCAGAGAAGCTTTTTGTGAAATGGGGCGAACATCTTTGTTCGGTATCCGCTTTTTCAAGGAAGTATTCAGCCCGCCTTATGAGTTCAAAGAACTCTTGGTGCAATGCTACAATATTGGTTTTAAATCCTTATTCCTGGTAACTGTCACGGGATTCATCATGGGTGTCGTCTTGACTTTGCAATCAAGACCTACGCTTGCGGAGTTTGGTGCCGAAAGCTGGTTGCCCGGCATGGTTGCCCTTTCGTTGATTAGAGAAATTGCACCCGTAATTACGGCTTTGATTTGCGCGGGGAAAATTGCTTCGGGCATTGGGGCTGAATTGGGCTCCATGAAAGTCACCGAACAAATAGATGCCATGGAAGTATCAGCTATTAATCCTTTTAAATATTTGGTGGTGACACGCGTGATGGCTACCACACTGATGATTCCACTGTTGGTGGTTTTCGCGGGTGCGATTGGTATGCTTGGCTCTTATGCGGGCTTTAATATTCACAACCATATTTCAATGTTCCGGTTTTTCTCAAAAGCGTTCGAGTCGGTCGGATTCGATGATTTGATACCCGCAATCATTAAAACTTTTTTCTTCGGTTTTGCGATTGGCATTATCGGTTGTTACAAAGGTTACACGGCTTCTCAGGGCACTGAAAGTGTTGGAAAAGCAGCGAATTCAGCGGTAGTAACGGCTTCATTAACCATATTTATTATTGATATGCTCGCAGTTCAAATCATTGATTTACTATGAAAAACTCAACAAGTTCTATACAACTTTATCCCAAATCATCATGAATAATTTTAAAATGAACATCAAGAATGACTGAATCAACCAATATCATAGAAATAAAGGGCTTACGCAAATCATTTGGCGACAATCAGATTTTGAAAGGCATGGATTTAAATATCCGAAAAGGTGAAAATGTGGTGGTCTTAGGGAAATCTGGTTCTGGAAAATCGGTTTTGATTAAATGTATTGTCTGCCTTATAGAAGCGGATGAAGGCAGTATCAAAGTTTTTGAAAAAGATATAACGCAGCTTGATAATACCGAACTCAATGAAGTTCGGCTTAAAATGGGCTTTTTATTTCAAAATGCTGCACTTTACGACTCCATGACTGTGAGAGAAAACTTGGATTTTCCGCTCAGGCGTACGCACAAGGATTTATCGGAACAGGAACGTGAAGCGCTTGTCATATCAGCTTTGAGTGATGTGGGTCTGGAAAAATCCATTGATAAAATGCCTTCTGAACTTTCAGGTGGTATGCGCAAAAGGGTGGGTTTGGCAAGGTCACTGATTTTAAAACCAGAGATTATGCTCTACGACGAACCGACCACGGGACTGGATACCGTCACTTCAAGAGAAATCAGCGAATTGATTTTGGAAATGCAAAATAAAAATAAAACCACATCCATTATTATCACCCACGACATGGCTTGCGCAAAACTGACGGGCGACAGAGTTGTCGTATTCAAAGAAGGGGTAATTGCTGCCGAAGGCACGTACGATGAACTGGAACGAAGCAATGACAAATGGGTGAAATCTTTTTTTAATTAATTCTTTTAATAAAAAATCATGAAAAAAAGTACTGACTATATATGGAAATTAGGCTTGTTTATATCCGTTGGGTTGATATTACTAACCATCGGGATTTATATCATCGGCTCTCAGAAGAATCTTTTCAATCCAGTTTTTAGGATGAAAACCATTTTTACCGATGTCAGCGGCTTGAAAGTGGGGAATAACGTCCGCTTTTCGGGTATCAATGTGGGGACAATTGACAACATCACAATTACATCCGATACAACAGTGAAAGTGGAATTTATTGTTCAAAAAGAAGTTCAGAGGTTTGTCAGAAAGGATTCGAGAGCCAGTATTGGTTCTGAGGGATTGATGGGCGATAAGGTTTTGATTATTATGCCTGGTAGCAGCGAATCGCTTCAAGCCGATGAAAACGATTTTATTTTCTCTGATAAGCCCACGGATATGGAAGAGATTATGGCAAGTGTCAAAATTTCAGCGGACAATATCGAGATTATTACCGACCAGCTTGCCAGAATCACATACAATATCAATAATGGAAAAGGAGCCATCGCCCGCTTAATAAAAGACGATAAATTCGCTAACCAACTGAATCAAACAATGTCCAATCTGCAAGAAGGCTCAAAAAGCATGACCGAAAATATGGAAGCTGCCAAAAGCAAC
>JANMYC010000062.1:0-2167 GCA_031381715.1 Saprospiraceae bacterium | reverse complement strand
CGCATGATAGCTTCGCAAACATCTGTAAATTGAGGTACCTCCCAGCAATGTATATCAAATTACCTACAATTTGTATTCGATTGGGATGCGAATTTCACCATAGCTTATTATTAGAGTCAACTTAGTGGTTATTTGGTTGTCCATTATTGGGTTGATATTTAAAATTCAAAACTAAAAACCGATAACCAAAATTAAATTTCTTCTAACTTGCTTAATTTGTCCTTCTCTTTTTTCTTGTTTTTCTTTAAATCCATTTTAGGTGAAATAAAATTGTAAAAGACATTTAAAGATAAAAAATAGGGTCTTAATTTAAAATAATTGCTTTTATCAGTTCCTATGGTTTCGTTGGAATAAATGGGTAATAAAGAGAAAGTATGCCTTGCAGTAACACCCAATCGCGGCGTCAAAAACCAAGACCAACCTAAAACCAACCCCAAATCTGACTTTTTCAAACCTTTTTTCATTTCTGTCTCGATTCCCGTTTGGTTTTTATCATCTTTAATAACCGTAATATCACTTTTTAAAACTTTTCCGTAAGCTACCCCAAACTGAAACGCTTGCCTATAAAAACTCATATCTGCACTGGGGTCAAATCGCACATGACCAATCGCCATCATTTCAGCCAATTGCATATTGATATTAATCTTTGATTCTTCTTTTGAAAAAAAAGTTTGCCGAGGATTCGGCTTAGCTCCCCTTGAATTCAAGTACAATTCCGTTGTAATATCAAATTGGTTTTTTACTTGAAAACCACCGTTAATCCCAATCAAATAACCTAATTTATGATACCCCTGCTGATTATCACCGTCTATTTGAGAAAGGTGAAATCCACCCGCTACGCCTGCTTTAAATCTATTTTGAGAAGGTTGCGCTTGAATATTGGTAAAATTTAAAAAAATGGCTGCAATAAGCAACTTAGACAGGCGAAAACAGCGTCTTATATTTATCATTACGGTAGAATTTAGTTTTTCAAAAACATTCTATTTAAAAAAAAGAATACAGCAAAACACTTAATACCTAATATTTTAAGCGCAAAAGGCTTATTTTTGAATAAAATTAACCAAATAATATTAAAATGAAAAAGTTTATTATATACCTCTCAATAGTTCTGATTACCCCCTCAGTACCGAAGGTGGGGATGGCTCAAAATAGTGCTGCAAATTCAACAAGAACAGGTGTAGGTGGGCAAGCCAACCTCGCCAGTTTGGGCAGTGGAAAACCTATTACACAGACTTTTGATGACAGATACGATGGCATAAAAGGCAATCCTTTTTTTTATGACAATCAGTATCACGAAGGGGAACTTTGGCTAATTGACAGCACTCATTTCACAAATGAAGTCAAATACCGCTTCGATCAGTTAAAAGGTTTGGTACAAGTAAAATACCCTGATGGCAAAGAAATGTATTTAAATAGCCTTAAAATCAGAAGTTTTTTACTCAAAATAGAAAATAAAGACGTTACTTTTATCAATGTCCTCACTCCGAATAAACCAACGGAATGCACTGTTTATCAGATAATCTATCACAGCCCAACGCTTAAGCTACTGCGCAATTCTCGTAAAAAATTATCAAGAGTGAATGATACCGGCGCTTACAGTAAAGGTGAAGTATATGATGAAATTAGAAATGACTACACCTATTTTATTCAACAAGAAGAAAAACCTCTGACTGAAGTGAAACTTTCACGAAAATCTTTCATCAAAGCAATGCCCGAAAAGGAAAGAAAAATTGAAAATATTTTTAACTCTCCAAAATACAAAGGAGATTTGACTGTTTCGAAATTAGGAGAAATTATGCAGAAATTAGATGAGACTAACGTTGAAAAGTGATATTAATTTTGTTGGTTGTTGGTTATTAGTTGTTGGTTATTGCACGTTTTCGTAGCCAATAACCAACAACTAATAACCAACAACTAAACCCTATTCCTCTGCCATAAACGGATAACGATAATCTGTAGGCGGCACAAAAGTTTCCTTAATCGTACGAGCTGATAACCAACGATAGAGATTCAAAGCTGAGCCCGCTTTATCATTCGTACCACTGCCCCGCGCACCACCAAAGGGCTGCTGCCCCACTACTGCACCTGTCGGTTTATCATTGATATAAAAATTACCTGCTGCATGGCGCAATTTATCAAAAGCCATATTGATAGCGTAACGATCAGT
>JANMYC010000015.1:0-3713 GCA_031381715.1 Saprospiraceae bacterium | reverse complement strand
TCCATTTCAAATATAAAAAGCACCTTTTTCTCTAATAAATCATCAAAAATGGGTTGAAATTCAGCCTTATCCATCATTTCATACAATAAATATGGATTAATCTGAGGATGAAAATAGAGGTTGTAGAAGAAGTCAAAATCGAGAGAAGTGGCTGGTTTTATCATGGGTATAATGCATTATTTGTTAAAAATAAATATTGGATATTAAACAGAAAGAAACTGAGGAATATTAGTATCTTCTATCTTTATGGAATAGCTTGATTATAAAACTAACACTCAATCATTGGGACGTAAAATATCTCTTATTTTTTTGGGAACTTCATTTTCATTATCAACATGGTATCCATGATAGCTGTTGTTAGGAGTATTCTCATCTTTAAAAACAATAAATTTGTTATGATTAGTATCAAAAGCATAAAGCTCTTTGGTTAATCGTTTATCTCCTTTTGCTATGGTTAATAGGTTAGTGGCTTCATGGCGACTGCATCTTAGCATTTCTACTTTTTCTCCTTTATTTGCAATTACATGAGTTCCATTCTCACCATGCTTTGGATTTAAATTAAATACACGAGGTATTCTTTTTTTTGAAATCCAACTTTCAAGAAGTTTTACTTCACTAACAGTATCAAATCTCAACACTGTAGGAACATCAGAATCAATATGATCTCCTTTAATAATATCAATATACATTTTATTATTATGAGTAGCAAGGTGATCGATTAACAATAGTTTATCATTTAAATGAATACTAAGTCTTTCTACTATTTCCGTAAAAGTGTGTGATTCATAAATTGGTATTGATTCCATCTTTTGAGACATCCATACAGCATAATAATTAACATTTTTCTGTACTGGATTTTCTTCCCAGTCATCTGCATTTTGGAGCATATCAGAGAGCCTACCACTTGGATTTGACAAATATTCATCTTCAAAATGTTCAAAACCACTTAAAAACTGACTAATATTTGAATGAGAATAGTATACATCAGTTGCTTTCTCTTGAAAAGCAATATCAAGAAAAAGCTCAAGTTGATTCAAATATTCTGCAAGCAAACTTTCATCAAGCACTAAATCGTGATTATTCTTGAAGAAATCATTAACAGGATTATAAGTCGGTAATAGAAGGAAAGTTTGTATATTTTGCATTTTAAAAGCCCATTAAATACTTACGATCTGTGGCGATTTGATCAAAAAAACCGATTGGAGGGTTTTTAATTTTCCCTCCTTTATGCACTGGTACTTCGATAGCTTTTGCAGCATGCATTTTTTCATCTCTATTAAAATAATATATCTTAATATTGTCTGCATTGATCTGTTCTTTTTTGCAAGCCACTAAGCAACCATTAATTATATGATCACTATGCGTTTCAACAATAACTTGAATACCAGTCTGAGCGGCAAGGCATATTAATTCAGCCAATTTAGCTTGTCCGTGTGGGTGTAGATGTGCTTCTGGATTTTCAAGTATAATTAAACCATCCTTTGGCATAGATAAAATAGCTACAATAATAGGTAAAACATACGAGACCCCAAATCCTACATTTTCTGACCGGAAATCATTAGTTGGAAATCCTTCTTCTACATCAAAGCTATATTTAATTTCATATCCCTTTCCAATCTCTTCAACTTTAACATTAATGTTTTTACTTATTTCACGTTCCCAAGCTGTTGTTTGAGATAATAAATCTTTAAAAGGGACTCCAGTATTTAACAAAGTTTCAGATTCTATATTTACTTTTCCATAATGATAGAGAAAATGTGCAACTAACTCCCCTTGTCCTTTTTCGAGGGATAATTGATAATTCTTTTCTACTTCATAATCATTTTTTGGATAAGATTCTCTTGGTGATAAACGTGCAGCACTTAAATATTGAAAATTTTTATTAAAAAGGCTTAAATTTTTTAAAAATTTAAGATCCCCTTCCTGTGCTATAATATCTAAGAAAGTTGAATTTGATTTAGTATCATCAAATTTAAATTGCCAAAGCCAATTTTGTCCGTTAGTTTCAGAAATATTAATACCAACGAAGTTTTCTTGGGCGTTCATGTAGAGTGCATCTAAGGCGTTACCAATCTCGACTAATGGTAGGTTTAAATCTATTCCTTCGCTCAAAATCCCTTTTCGGTAAGTTTGTCGTAGTAAAAGTAAGCTTTGAACGATTGACGATTTGCCAACACCATTTTGTCCACAAAGTAGCGTAAGATTACTGAGCTCTAACAAAGTATCTTTATGTGATTTGAAATTATTTATGTGTAATTTAGTTATCATTCTAAAGTTTCTCTTATTATTCTTTCAATACTTGAAAAGCGTAATTCTACTGTATCTTTTTGGGCTGTACCTTGGGTAATTGCTCTTACAAATTTTCCTCCATCACTATTGTGTAAATCTTGGAATTTAGATTTGAAAGTAGATTTTCTATCTACTAAATTTATACAATCCTCATTTGAAAGTTTAGCAAAGCTAACACTTAAGGTTTCAAACAAAGCTTTATTGATTGGACGACGAGAGTCTGATTCACTAAATCTTTTTCTAAAAGCATCATCCCCAAAAATATCAAATGACAATTTCATTGCCTTCTGAAAATTAAATTTAAGATTTTCAAGTTGTATGGTTGAAAGTTTTTTAATAGCAGCCATACCTTGATTCATAAAACTATTTAAATCAGGTTCATAATTGTGATATGGAATTAAATAGAACGATATAAAACGAGTTGCAAAATCTCTATCTTCCATTCGTAAAGTCTTAATTTTTCCTCCAGTAGCTTTCACAAAAGCTTCTCCCATAGTTGTAGCCGACAGTAAAAATTCTTCCTTATTAGGTTGAATTCTTTTTAAAACCTCTCCCTTTTCATTTAGTTTGTCAACACCACGAACTAAGTCGGCTACTATATCCGCTGCGATACCTTGATGTAATGCATGTCGCATTTCTTGTGGCTTTAAAACTAATCCTCCTTGATTAATTCTACTAAATATATTATATTTTACTATATCTGGTGTTCCTTTTTCTAAGATATAAGCTGTTATTGGAAATGTTTTAATCCGTCTTTGTAAATCACGCGGTAGTTCGTTAAACTTTTTACCTTCAAACTCTTTTAAAAACTCTAAATCCACCAAAGAATGGCTCTGCTCAACAACATAGCTTTTAAGAGTGCTAATACGTTGTAAACCATCAATAATACGCCATTTATTATCATCTTGAGCATCAAAGTAAAAAGTAGGTATCGGTAATCTTAATAAAACAGATTCAATCAAGCGACTTTTCTTTGTCAAACTCCATAAATCTAGCTGTCTTTGAAATTCTGTATCGAGTTTCACCTCGTCATGTTGCAACATATCAATTAAATCCCCAAGGTTGAGGGGTTGAGTTCTAACTTTGATATCATTAGGGTTAAATGGTACATTAATAGTAACGAATTCATTATTTTCTGCTTCAACTTCTATATTTTCGTCTGAAAGCAATATATTTAATTGATTATCTTCCATTACTTAAAATTTAAAACAAAACTACAATTTTAAATAGATTTTTCACACATCATAATTCAAAACAGGCGCCAACCACCGTTCTGCTTCTTCTAATCCCATGCCTTTGCGCTCGGCGTAATCCTCTACTTGGTCTTTGGATATTTGACCCAACCCGAAGTATTTTGACTCGGGATGGCTGAAATACCAACCACTTACGGCAGCAGTTGGATACATGGCAAAGCTTTCTGTTAT
>JANMYC010000012.1:0-2850 GCA_031381715.1 Saprospiraceae bacterium | reverse complement strand
GGCGATGGGTGAAAGTTAGCTATCACCCATCGCCAATCACTCATCACCCATTTTTAATACACTTCACCCTTCGCTGCCTTCAAAGTGTTCATCATAAGCGAAGTCACCGTCATCTGCCCCACTCCACCGGGCACCGGCGTGATAAAACTGCATTTGGGTGCGACCTCATCAAAATCAACGTCGCCAACCAATCTTGAACCACTTTTTTTAGAAGCATCATCAATTCTATTCATACCCACGTCAATCACCATGGCGCCTTCTTTCACCATTTCAGCTTTAATAAAATGCGCAACCCCGATAGCAGCGACTATAATATCCGCTCTTTGACACACTTCCATCAAGTTTTTAGTGCGGCTATGCGCCATCGTAACCGTACAATCCCACCCTTTACGAGACAACAAAATTGCCATCGGCGTGCCCACAATATTGCTTCTTCCAACCACAACACAGTCTTTCCCTACTGTTTCAATATTGTATCGTTTCAGCATTTCTAAAATTCCAGCGGGCGTAGCGGGCAAATAGCAGGGCAAACCTTGAGCCATGCGCCCAAAATTAATTGGATGAAAGCCATCCACGTCTTTATGGGGTTCAATGGCGAGTGTAATTGCGGTTTCATCAATGTGCTTGGGCAAAGGCAATTGCACTATAAAACCATCAATATCAGCGTCTTCATTGAGTTGTTTGACAATTTCAAGAACCTCTTCTTGAGTAATATCCGTCTCCCGACGAATCAAAGTTGAGCTGAAACCCACCTGCTCGCAAGACTTAATTTTATTGCCCACGTAAGCCTCACTTGCGGGGTTATTACCTATTAAAACAGCCGCTAAGTGCGGTCTTTTACCCCCCCTCAGTATTAGTTGATCTACCTCGAGTTTAATCTCATTTTTAATCGTGTCCGAAAGGATTTTACCATCTATCAATTGCATATCAAAAGCATTTTAGAATATGAATAAGAGGCTGCAAATTTAGATTGAAACCTACAAAAAGATGTTATTAAAGGCTATAAAGTTTTAAATAGTTAAATCAAACCCAAAATAATGGAACAGTCAAAGGTTATTTATTAAAAATCACGAATTATTGTACATTTGACTATTAAACTCAAACATCAGACAATGAACCATTTAGCGCATTTTTTCCTTTCAGGCAGTAATGAAGACATTATTATCGGCAATTTTATCGCAGATTTTATTACCAATAAAGAAGTGAACGGTTTTACTGAGGGGATACAAAAAGGGGTTATGCTCCACCGAGAAATTGATTCTTTTACTGATACACATGAAACCGTGAAAAAAAGCACCAAACGGTTGCATCCTTACCACCATAAATATTCGCCCGTGATAGTGGATATATATTATGATTTTTTATTGGCTAAAAATTGGACGCATTTCACCAAAAATACTTATCTAAATGAAATGTCTTTACGGGATTTTACCAATAAAATTTATTAAATTTTAAAGAAAAAGCGGCTGGATTTGCCCGAAAAACTACAAAAAAGGATAGATAAAATGATTGCCGATGATTGGCTCATGACTTACACCACTTACGAAGGGCTTAATAAGGCTTTTAAAATGATTGAAAAATACGCTGCTTTTCCGGGCAATTTCGGCAATGCAGCCCTACACCTTGAAATGTTTGTGGATGATTTTAACGAAGAATTTAAAGCTTTTTTTCCGAATTTGATGGAACACGTTTTAAAAATGGGTGATGGGTGATTAGAGATGAGAGATGAGAGATAGGTGATTGGAGATGAGTGATAATTAAAATTACACTTCATCACTCATCTCCAATCACCCATCTCTAATCTCTCATCACCTATTGCATTTCCGACTATCCACCCGCCCGTCCAAGCAGCTTGGAAGTTAAATCCGCCGGTGATAGCGTCAATATCCAATATTTCACCCGCAAAATAGAGGTTAGGTACTATTTTACTTTCGAAAGTTTTGAAATTAACTTCATCCAATTTTACTCCACCTGCCGTTACGAACTCATCCTTAAAAGTGCTTTTTCCTTTTACCTCAAATGCACCTTTTGTAAGCTCCTCAGCCAATGCTATCAGCTGTTTTTTATTAGAATCTGCCCATTTTAGCTCAGTTGGAATTTGAGCAGCCATTAAAAATCTCAACCAAAGGCGGGATGAAATATTGTACAAAGGAGTATTCGATATTTGCTTTTTAGCCGTATTCAACTTCTGTTCATTTAAAAAACCCAAAACATCCTCAAAAGATTCGAAGCCTGTCCAATTGATTTTTATCTTAAAATGGTAGTTTTTATCTGAAAGTTCACGTGCTCCCCAAGCGGACAATTTTAAAATCCCGGGTCCGGAAAGCCCCCAATGGGTAATCAATAATGGACCAGAAGAGCTTAATTTTGTTCCTTCTACAGTTACTTCTGCATTCGGAACACTCAAACCCGCCAAATCTTTTATTCTTTCATCTTTGATATTAAAAGTGAAAAGCGACGGCACTGGTTGAATAATAGTATGCCCCAATGACTCCAATAATGACCACATACCCGTTGAGCTTCCCGCCGCAATGACTACTTTATCTGCCTTGAAATCTTGATTAGGCGTTTTTACAACAAATTGATTATCAACAACTTGTAAAGCTTCCACGCGGTACCCCCTCAGTATTTTGCCTCCCAAACGCACCGCGGCACCGTATAAACAATCAACTATCGTCTGAGAACTATCTGTAACGGGGAACATTCTGCCGTCCTCTTCGATTTTAAGTTTAACGCCCTGTTTTTCAAACCATTCTATCGTTTCACCCGCAGCAAAGCGGCTGAAAGGTGACATTAAGGCTTTTTTACCACGCGGATAATTTTTCACCAATTCACGATTGATGAAGCAAG
>JANMYC010001581.1:0-2062 GCA_031381715.1 Saprospiraceae bacterium | reverse complement strand
AGCCTTCCCAACCACTATTAATATCTGATGTGTTAATGCCGTAATATAGTGTGCCTAATAAACCAACACCACCCACAAATGAAGGCCAAAACCATTTGAATTTCATTTTTATAGTATCACAATTATCTGGTACATTATCATAATTTAAATCTGGACAACCATTACAATTCTCGAATTTAGACCTTATACCCATATTATTGCGGCATTTATCTTCATGGTCTTCTATTCCATCAAAATCGTCATCTTCTACTTGCCTAATACGAGCTATTTTATAATCGTTCTGTATTTGGCTAAATTCAATTCTAAACATTTTAGGTTTACGCGCATATTCTTCAAATATCTTATTTTTTCTGAATGTTCTTTGGCACCAAATTTTAGTCGAGTCACTACTTATCACTTCAAGAGAAATAGTTTCCAATAAATGACCACTTCCCGCTTCTTTTTTTAGGGTCTCCAAATACTTTCTAATTCTTAAAGACTCTGTCTCGGCAGTTGTATCTAAAAGATAGTCAATAAGCACATTTGTATTTTTAAATAAATTTAAAAAAAAAGTATCGTCAAGTGTTTTCCCTTCAATGATTGTATTGTGATAATATTCTAATGATTTAATCTTATTTTGGATGGTTTTAACAAACTCATCTGATTGGGCTTGTAGTGGCAAATAAGATAATACAATAAGGAAAATTGAAGCGTAGTTTTTCATCGTTTCTTAATTTCAGTAATGATTGTTTTAGTATTTGAAAATAGTCTTAAAAGCTAAAAGCTCTGAGTACTGAGGGGTACTATTTCTATGGGTCAAAAACAATAGAACTCGATAGTCCAATGATAATATTGTCTTGAATCAGTGCCACTCTACAAGACTTCATATCAGGTGAATTTCGGTGAATAATGATAAAAGGTGATTGATCATCATCATTTTTTATTGCATAATCTGTTATGTAGAGTCTATTATTGCTAAGTAAAAAAAACTCTTGACCCGTTTTAAAAGCGAATGATGCGTCTTTTAGCTCTAATGATATTTTCAAAGTGTCTTCGTCTCTTACTTTCAATTTAGAAGGAGTTATATTATAAACTTCTTTAGTTGTAAAATTCTGAATAAGTTTGCCACTATCCAATGAGCTACCAGAGTCAAATGCTCTTGGAGACAAATAAAGTGTTGTATCGTCACACATTTTTCCATTGACAAATAACTTTAGATTGTATTCATATTTGTCCTGTTGTTTTATTTCGATATCATTAAAGTTACCATATGAAAAAGTATTGTCAGAATTTAGTTTTAAAGACTGCTTCGATGGTTCGGATAAATATTTGCCTTCTCTTTTACTAATATAAATTTGACCTAAATCAGTAGGCGGTTTAACATTATATTTCACCGTAATAGAAAAATTATTATCCCATCGTAAAAGGGCATAACTAATATTGTGTACGCACTGAGCGTGCATGTAATATGAAGTGAAAAAAAAACAAAATAGGGTTAAATTTTGCATTTGGTATTAAATATTTTCTACTTTTGACAAAATGAATATTGCTTTAAAATGCAATATTAAAGCAATATTTTCAAATTAAGAAAAACGCCTATAAAACTATTTTAAAATATGTCGTCAGGAGATAGTATGCATAAAAAATATCATTGGCTACATGATGAGAGGTATATCAAAAAATTGCAGCCCTATTTATCCCTCTATGTAGAACTGAAAAAAGTACTTTACTAATATGTGTTGGCTTTTATACATACTAAAAATATTAAACCCGTAGATGCAGATGTTATGGCTTTTAACATCTTAGTTGAATATACTATTGCATTGGCTAATAAAGGCGATAAAGGGCTCAGCACATCAGAAACCAAAGGCTACATTTTAGGAATAGCACGCAACTTTGTCTTCGATTATTTGAATAGTGAGAAGCGTGAAAAAAAAAATATTGAACCTACTGATGACCCAAAAATGGCAAGAAGCCAAGACAATTGGGAAGACGATATGATTATATCAGAGGAAGGTGAACTTAAAGAACGGAAAAGACGGGTACTGGCAGAATGTCAAGAAGAATTTTTTCAAAAAGGTAA
>JANMYC010001578.1:0-10646 GCA_031381715.1 Saprospiraceae bacterium | reverse complement strand
CGAGGCTTCCTAAGACTGTATACCAGAATTCCATTAAAATTTTCAGTGAACCATTTGTAATTCTTAGCTGCATAATCGCTGTTGCTCCGTTTAGCCACTGATTTTACAGATATTGACTGATTTTACACTGATTTACAAGTAATTTTTAAAAAATCAGTGTAAAATCAGTCGGCTTCAGTGAAATCAGTGGCTAAACGGAGCACAGGCGACCGTATCGCTAAGTAATTACAAAAATTGATGCCACCCCGTCCGATTGCTCGGAGTCGGGATGGCACAATTATAAAACCCTATTTGATTAGTACCATTTTTCGAGTGGTTGTAAAATCGGGTGTATCGAGCCGATAGTATAGCACACCAGAAGAATTAATATCTTTTTTATCAATTTTTATTTCATGTTTCCCTGCCTTAAAATTATCTTTTTGAGTATATAAAATTCGACCATCGAGGGAATAAACGGTTAATTGAGCCGATGTTTCAGTGGGTAAATTAAAGACTATTGTTGTCTCCTTATCAAATGGATTCGGATGATTTTGATACAACGAATAAGCTATTTCTTGAACCCCTGAATGGTTGAATTTCAACTCTACAGCAAGCGGTTTACCTTCTTTGCTGATGGCTTCCACAGCCGTTAAAGTATTATTTATGATGAGCATTTCGCTCAATTTACCTGTTTTAATGGCTGTAAAATATAGGGTGAACAATTGCGGATTATTCATGTCGGCAGCACCGTTCCAACTGGTGGTGAGTGCATTTTTAAATAAGCCAAAATTGCCATTTCCCATATTCGGCAGGTTGCCGATTTGGATGGATTGAATTTGGGCGACCCCCTCAGTAAAACCGAGCGTAAACTGATAAGACGAAGCGTTAAAACCATTGGCAGCAAACGAAATGGAATAACTCTGACCTTTTTCAACAGCAATATCATCCGTAGTAATAGATAATATCTGAGATTGTCGTTCTTGAAGGTTCAATAAATTGGGTTTTATACCTGTTGAACCTGAAACATCGCCTTTTTTGATGCCTTTAAACGCTTTTTGCATATTCGGAGTGAGGTTGCCAATGCTGATTACTTCAGGTATATCTTCTAAAAAAGGATTGGTTCTATTCTGAATGACATAGCTTGAATCCACAAATCGCCATGATCGGCGGGGCAAATCTGTTACTCTCCTGAGCACGAAATTTCTTAATTCGATTATATCTGTTGCATCAATCTCACCGTCTTCATTGACATCAGCAGCCAGTAAGCCATAAGGCGAATTGATGGTTTCAAGACCTAAAATATGCCTACTGATGAGGGCAATATCAAAAGTTGTGACGCCCATATAAGCCTCATCCGTTTTAACGGCTTTAAATTGGTACTGATTACCCACGGTCAAGCCTTCAGCAGTCAAAAAACCATTGGTTGCACTGTTGCCAAAGCTGAGTTCATCCGTGGAATTACCGCTTATACCCGTGATTTTAACGTTCTGAATAGGGATATTGCCATCTGTTTTGCTTGATATGAGCAAGCTTGTCAAAGGTTGAGGTGTAGTACCACAAACGCCAATATTATCAGCGACATATATATTAGAAATAATGAAACCCGGCGTTCCTGCCTTATCCACTGTCCATACCTGAAGAGGTACCGTTTTATTAACATCAGCACAGCTTACATTTATGCATTGCGTAAAATCAGGCGAATACTTTCTGGTGGGGTTCAAATCGTCTCGAACCAGTACCAAATTCCTCTTCAAAGTGTTTACATCTGTACAATTATCTCCTACAGATTTTAAAATGTGGGAGACACATATCTTAGCTTCACCGCCTAAATTAAATTCAATTGAACCTGACAATGCCACTCTTTTATCATATACATCAATGGCTGGTGGTACACAATCTTTTATCCTTAATTTATAATATTGAAAAGAAATGGCATTGCCGCAGCCATCCATCACACGCCATGCGATGACGTAACTGCCTGTATCCAAAGTCACATCTATAAAAGGAGTGTTACCCGATAACAAGGGCGTGAGGCTCGAATTAGGGTCTTTGTACAAACTCCAATTAAAAAACAACGCATTCGGGTTATTGGTATCCACGGCTTTTAAAGTATCTTTAAAACGACCTGAACACAATAAAAAGGAATCCAAATTGCAATAAATAGTGTCTTTTTTAATAAAAGGTACAGGCGGCGCATTATCGTAGTAGAGTTGTACAGTGTCAGAAGCAGAACAATTGGCATTGCTAATTGTCCATTTCAAAACAACCGTTCCGCCTGGTGAAACATTTGATACCTGAGTATTGGGTTTGGTATCGTCCACAAAATTGAGTGGGCTATTAGATGAAATTATCGTCCATTTCCCAACTGGATTAGTAGCAGCTAAGGTGAAAGTACCCGAACAGCCTATTTGGTCAGCCCCCGCATTCGGGTTCAAGGCTTCAAAGGTTTTTAATACAACTGTATCCCTTGAGGTACATCCATTCTGGCTGGTCAATTTCCACTCAATTTTTACTTCTGAGTTAGCATTTAAACCCGTAACTGTCGCTGTCGGGCTATTCAGATTGGCAATAATGGCATTGTTCGATGCGCCAATAATTGACCAAACGCCCGTTCCTCCCACTGGAATAGCTGAGCCTGTAAGCGTAAAAATAGTATTTGGGCATTGCGTAATATCTGCCCCTGCATTGGCAACTGGAAGAACACTATTGGTTAATTGAACCAGAGCTGAAGTAGTACAAGAGCCGTTCACAATTGTCCACTTGAGCGTTGCAGAAGTACCTACGGGAACACCTGTAACTGTCGTGGTTGGGCTGTTCGGATTGGTAATAACAATAGCTGATGAGCCGCTTTGAAGTGTCCAAGTGCCCGTTCCGAGAATCGGAACTGAGGGGGTGTTGGCGGTCATTGTAAAGGTGCTATTGTCACAATTTAATTTATTAATACCTGCATTGGCATCAGTAGGTTTTACATCGTTTCTCAAGGTAATGGTTGCAGAATCTTTACATTCTCCATTAACCACTTTCCATTGAGCAACGGTTGGTGTCCCTGCGGTCACATTATTTACGATTACTGGATTTGTTCCTGTTAAAATTCCCGATCCGCTCAAAATTGACCATGTACCCGTACCAGATGATGGATTTACAGCATTTATGTTAAAAACTGGGTTATCACACTGTGACAGTGGATTCGCTGTTGAAATCTCGGCTGGAACGAATTTGAAATTTTTTAAAGTCGTTAAAATAGAATCCGTGCAAACGCCGCTCGTTATTGTCCATTTTAAAACGGTTGTAGAGTCCGCACTCACTCCCATAATGGTAGCAGGATTTCCTATACTCAATGTGCCAGGACCGCTCACTATACTCCAAGCTCCAGTACCCGATATCGGCTGAACGCCTTCCACGATAAAAGTTGATGCATTACATTTCTGAATCAGTGGCTGCGTTACCAATGAAGCCTTTATTGGGTTTCTGTTGATTAAAGTTACTTTAACGGAATCTTTACAGACATCATTAACGACTTTCCAATTTAAAACGGTTGTAGAACCCGCTGTCACTCCCGATACAGTGATAGCGTTTCCAGTCCCACTAATAACTCCCAAACCACTTTCAATCGACCACGAGCCTGTTCCCGCTAACGGAGCCTTTGCCACCACATTAAAAGTCGAATTGTCGCATTGCTCAATATTTGCGGGTGTTACCAATTGAGGTGTAACAAAAATGGCATTTTTCAATGTATCTCTAACAGAATCTACGCATACACCATTCACAATAGTCCATTGCACAACCGTCGTAGAGTCTCCACTAACTCCTATGACCTTTGCTGGATTACCCAACCCAATAGTACCCGGACCCTTCACTTTACTCCAAACACCTAAACTTGCAAAACTGGAAGGAATACTGCCACCCTGAACAGTAAATGAATCAACACCGCATTTTGTAATCAAAGAATTGGTGATGAGGGTTGCTTGGGGCTGTATAAAATTAATCAAGGTCAAATCTACTGAATCAGAGCAAACACCATTGGTCGTTTTCCACCTCACTACTGTTGTAAAGCCCGCTGAAACATCCGTAACAGTTGTCGGATTTCCTACACCAACTGTTCCAACGCCGCTTACTCGTGTCCAAACGCCCGTCCCGATTATCGGGACTGAGGGGGTCACTGCTGCTATTGAAAAAGTAGGATTATTGCACTGGCGTAAAGGTGAAGCCGTTACGAGCGTAGCTGGAGGTTTGCTATAATTTTTCAAAGTGTCATTTACAATAGTGCTACACTGTCCATCTATCACTAAAAACTGTAAAATGGTCGTCGAATCGGCTAAAACACCATTAACAGTTACATTTATTCCTGTATTACTACCCACTATTGTACCCGGTCCTTTTAAAATCGACCATGTACCCGTAGCGGTTCCTGAATAAATACCTTTTGCCGAAAAATTAGGAATATTACATTGCTCTATTAGCGATTTTTCAACTGAAGCCAATGGTTTTGAAATATTATTCAAATTAACCACAACTGTATCGCTACAATTACCATTTGCGACAATAAATCTCACCACAGTAGTCGTTACTTCTTGTACACCAAGTATTGTGGCGGATGTGTCAGATGCCGTAATAGTACCCAAACCACTCACTTTTTCCCATTTCCACGTTCCAGCTGAGGGGGTATTGGCTGTAACAATGAAATTAGGATTACTGCATTGATTGAATGGATTAGGTGTTAAAACATTACCTTTTACCCCTTTATAATTTTTTAAAGTATCATAAACGATTGTGCTACACGTTCCTTCTATCACCAAAAGCTGCAAAATCGTCGTTGAGTCAGCTGTTACACCGTTAACTGTTACTTTTGTACCCGTATTACTTCCCGATATTGCTCCCAGACCTTTCAAAATTGACCACGATGCTGTAGCTGTACCTGAAAAAATACCCGTAGCCATAAAGCTCGGGTTATCGCATTGTTCTATCAAAGTTTTATCAAGAGCAACAATGGGTCTTGGATTATTGGTTAATGTGACAACAATCGTATCATTACAATTTGTGCCATTCGATACAATCCAACGCACAAACGAAACCCCGCCTTCTGGTACTCCAATAATAGTAGCTGATGTATCTAACGTTGAAAAAATACCCGCACCAGTTATTTTTTCCCATTTCCCAGTACCCGCAGTTGGTGTTCTTGCAATTACCGTGAAATTAGGGTTACCGCACTGACGAATATTAGGGGCTGTCACTAATCTTCCCACCGGTTTTTCAGTTACATTAACTCTAACCATATATGAAAAATTAGGACAGCCCGGGTCCCAGGTTAATTTATAATTTCCTGCTGTGCTAGGATTAAAACTCGTGTTTTCTATATTTTTATTACTCAAAAAAGTAAGTCCATTTGCGGGTGTGCTCTGCCAAGTACCATTAACTGCATTGGATGCAAAAGGGAATTTAAATGAAGTGCTATTCTGACAAACCATTGTATCTAAAGCCAGAGCAGGTACTTCACAAGACCCTGTAATAGGTAAAAAAATGATGGATTTATACACCAATCCAGAACTAAGGTCTTTAAGAGAGACCCCTTCAGGACCATCAAAGACAATATTATTTACTTTATCACGAGCAATCCCGTTGCTACAAATACCTTTAATACCAACACTCCCGTCTAAACCATTCTGGTGAGTAGTTGCAACAGGAAGTAAGGCCGCAGCATTTGGATTTCCATTTAAATCAGAGATAAATTCTACGTCTTTATAATTGAATTTTATAATAGAACTATTCTCAAAAAGTATAACATTGAATGTAGCTTTTAATGGATCTGTATTCAAATTGTTAACTTCATCTACAGGCGACACATTATTCCATTGCACTATCAACATTCGAGTTGAAACTAAATTGATCATTGTATCTTTTAATAAACAATTAATAGTACCCGTACCTAACTGCCAACCATTCCACAATGGAGAAATCACTCTTGGTAATGATATCAATTTACCAGAATTATTCATAGGCAATGTTGCGTTAGTAGCAGCATTTACCAGTAAAGCACCATCAAAGCCCACTTTGAGCGATGTTACTTCCTCACAATAAAACTTAAACTTAAAGCCCACTGGCAATATTTCTCGTGTTTCATCATTCCCAAAATTCAATTTTACTGAATTAAGCGTTGTTGATTCTACGCATTCATTCATCGGAATATCCGCATTCAAATCAATATTAGCATCATAGAAAAATGATGTGTAAGGCGAAGGCGGGCACTGTGCTGATGGTACTAAAAGCGTGGTATTATCAGACTTTAATAGATTTATATTTTTAACTCCATTATTTAAAAGTTTAAAATCTGGATTTATCAAAGGGTTTACGACCGTAAATATGATACTCACAATCCGTGTTGCACCGTTTATAGACTTACCAGCCGCTACTGTACCATTATAAGTAGCATTTAAATTAACGACACCTGCTCCTTGTTTCTGCACACTTGTCGTATAAGTAGAAGGCAACGTGGTTGTATAAGGTACGACTGTTGGCAGAGACAAAGCTGCTGTATTATAAGTAAAATTAAGATTAAAATTGCCCAATTGAAATAGTGAAGAACCCGTAATAAAAACATCTACCTTAAATGTTGGACCAGAAAGTGGCAAATCGGGTTCTGTAAACTGAACACAATAAGTCGGAACAACATTCTGACTAAATACCGTATTAATACTTAAAAACAAGCAAAATACGGACATAAAAAACGACAATAGGTTGACCCGAATCGGTTTGGATAACTGTTTCATGAGTTTAATAATTTTATGTAAGACAAGCTGGATACTGAATGCCAAACAATGAAGTGATACCCCTCAAGTATGACATGATACTGACGGAAAAATGGGTCGGTTTCTGGAAATGAATGATTGTTGGTAAGATTCAAAAAACGTATGCACCTTTTTTGGGGGAGCACTCAAAATAGTATGTTTGTAAATTTTAAATTATATAACAAATATATGTTTAAATAAAATTAAATACCTAATTTATGGTATATTTTTTTATTTATTTAACACTTTACAGTAATACGTCCATCGCTTAATTAAGTTTCAACAATAAAAAAACGAGATAAAACTTTAACATTTTATCTCGTTTCCAAAAGAGTAAGAAACTGCCGTACTGCAAGCAGTACTCCCGTTTAAGCGTCCAGCAGTTTGATGCTGTTTTCTATATTTTCTATCTTTTTCTTATAAAAAGCCTCCATTTCAGTGAAATATTGAGGATTTTGGTTAATCATTTGCTGAATGACTAACCCCCTCAGTATTTTATCTTTTCTGAAGTCCTCCACAGTCAAAGTAGCATTATCCAATTTTCTAACTTTAAAATAGGCTTTATTTTCATTTTTTACTGCTTCTATCGCATGACTTGTTGCGTCGGCATTATCGGCTATAATATCTCTTATGATTTCATTTACTTTAGTGTTATATTCGTCCACAACGGCATCCAATTCGGCTTGCAAAACCTTCTTCTCTTGAATTTTTTGCTTTTTTTCAACCAAATCTTTGGACTTTTTTTGCTCTTTTTCAATCGCCCTATTCACGAAGCCTTTTTTTACGGCTTGCACAAAAAATGCAGCTTCGTCTTTCACCTTGCCCGATTTTATAGACTGTCGCGTTACGTCTATTGCTTGCCGAATGCGGTCTTCTTCGTATTTTTCAATCAGTTGTGCCACCATATTTTGGCTCACTCCCCACTCCTCACCTACTGAAGCCACTAATTCATTCAATAGTCTCGGGTTAAAAGAACTGTCCTCAACTTCCATTTTAGGACTGGGTAAACCTGATAAAGTGGCATTTTTGCCTTTTTTATCCTTACTTCGAATGTGAAAATTCAAACGATGCACTGCCCTACCTTGCTTTATTTCTTCGTAAGTAAAAGTAATATCGGCATATTTTTCCAGGTCTTTTTGCGCTTTATCAATCACCCGTTGTTTGATGCTGCCGTACAATTTATACAAACCTGTGAGGTCAAAAATATCCCGCAATTCATCAACCGTCATCGTTCTAAAGCCGGTATCCTCGTATTGTTTCATCAATTCGTACATCCTAAAAGACTTCGGACTCAACTTCGCCAACACCGTCAAATTCAGTTTTGTAAAACTATCCTTATAGTTCACAATCATGTCTCGAACATCCTCATCAAAGCCTATTTTGATGTATCTATCCTTATTTTCTGATTCCGTAAAACGCCCGTCATTGAGTTTTATAACCGGCACAGCATAGTTTTTTATCAAAGTCGTCGCTTGCCTCTCCCATTTATCCCCTTCAATATGCTTATAAATATACACTTTACGCCCCAAAAGCTTATCCGCTGCCTCTCGAATAGCCGTGTAAGAAGTCTGACTGTCCGAGAGTTCAAAATCGCTAATAATCTCCTTGATGGGTATCACATAGTCCAGCGTATTCGTGTCGGGCGTAATCATCATCAGCATTTTGGTGAAAACCCGCAGTTCCCAAATATCTAAATTATGGCGTGCTTCTATGAGTTTATTCGACTTGGCAATCAGCCGCATCGGTTTTTCGTTCTTTTTTTTTCCCATTTTTGTACACGAGTTGTACTGATTTGATATGAAGTTTTCTGATTTTTGATAATAATCATGTTAACATCCAATTAATCGGACTTTTTTCAAAGAAATATAGAGAAACAAAGATAAAATTAAACTATAACAAAAGAAGTTTCGCTGTTATATTTTTGTAAAATATTGCTCATTTAAAATCTTAATAAAAGGCAAGACCCCTCAGTATAAAGCACCTTTTTCCGTAAAATGTGTTATAATTGACGAAATTGTATTTATTCAAACTCCGTAAAAAATGTTATAATTCACCTTTTATTTCCGTAAAAAGTGTTATAATTTAACCGCTAATTCTGTTATAGATAGATTTCAACAAAAAGCCTAACTCCCGTAAAAAGTGTTATAGTTTAATGACTGATTTCCGTAAAAAGTGTTATAGTTAGCGTTTATTCGACCTTTTATCTCCGTAAAATGTGATATATCCATCAAAAGTGGGTTTCCGTAAAAAGTGTTATACATAGGAAAATAAAGTATGAAATAATTTCCGTAATATCTGTTATATCATTCCGTGAAAAGTGTTATAATTCTCCGTAATAAGTGTTATACTACTCCGTAAAATATGTTATAGATACCCGTAAAAAGTGTTATAGTTTTCCGTAAAATATGTTATAGATACTTAGTGTAAGTACATGATTTTCAATAAGTTATGAAGCTCTACAATAATAACAACTAATACAATATTTAAACAAAAACTACAACACCTTTTTGCCTGTTGTTTTAATTTTTATTAAAAACGGAAAAAGGCTTTCCTCATTACGAGGAAAGCCTTTTTCCGTCAGTTCGTCAATATAAAAGGGAGATTTTATGGATTAATGGTATTTAAAATCACTTTTTGCCAAATCTTTCTCAATAAAATCTAAAAGATACTGTTTAATAGTTTGTTTACTTAGTATCATCTTTATTTTCATTTTTTCATGTGTGTTTTCGGGTATATCGATTGTAACCCGCACCATTTTCACATTGGCAGGTTCTTCTATTATCGTTTTTGGAGCAGGTTTTGCCGTTTTTTTAGGCGTTGCTTTTGCCTCAGCTTTAGGTTTTTCAGCGTTCTGAACGATTATTTCGGCTTCAGAAGGCATTTTTACTGCGGGGGTAGTTTGAACCTTTTCTGGGGCTTTGATTTTGTCATCTTGATTTTGCTCCACCAAAAGGCGATTTGCGGCTTCTATTTTATCGGCAGTCAATTTATTTTTTAAAGAAGGCTTCATGTTCAACGATTTTTTAATAATACTTTTTAATGATGGTTTCTACTTCTGCAAATAGTTTCTGCATTTCATCTTTTGCTTTTTTGTCGTCATATTCGGTTACCCCTTTTCCTTCTATTTTGGCTTCACGATATGCTACGCGATAAGCAATTTTTGATTCTAAAACAGGCAATTCAAAATCATTGAGTATTTCAGCTACCTCTCTGTCTATCTTTAAATTCTGATTGTATTTGTTCAAAATAATGTAGGCTTCTACATCTCCGCCTATTCTTTTTTTCATCATTTTGGCTTCTTTATACCGTTTCATAAACCGTTCTAAAGTACGAACTTCCTCAATACTCGGTATCACGGGTATCAAAACGACATCACTTAAAAGTATTGCTTTACTCGATAACTCAAAAAGTGCGGGTGTACCGTCAATAATAACGACATCATAATTGTCAGCAAGTGTTAAAACGCGCTCGGTAACATTGTCCTGATGAACAGCTTCAAATTCGATTTTTGAGAGGTTTTTTCCTCTGTCCCCACCCCAATCACTTGTGGTACGCAGTTCGTAGTCTGTATCGACTAAAAACACGCTCTTTCCTTGATTGGCGAGGCACACTGCGATGTTTTGAGCAATGGTGGACTTTCCGACACCCCCTTTTAGATTTGTTACGGACAAAATCATAGTTTTTTCAGTTTTTAAGTTTTACCTGCTTCCCGTCTTTAAGTTTTGCAGTACAGCAGTATTAATATATAAACCTTTTTTACGCTTGTACTGCAAAGATGCAAAAAGTTTTTAAGTTTTACCTGTTATACTGCAAAATGTTTTACAGTGTCATCGTTTTACCTTAATGCAGGTTTGCAGTTTTTACTTAAAACCTTAAAAAAGGTAA
>JANMYC010001568.1:0-6098 GCA_031381715.1 Saprospiraceae bacterium | reverse complement strand
TAAAGATGGTATTGATGAAAATATGAGCATTGACCATACCAAACATTCTTTATTTGGGGCTTCAAAAGTGGCTGCGGATGTGTTGGTGCAGGAGTATGGAAGGTATTTTGGAATGAATACAGGTGTTTTTAGAGGAGGTTGTTTGACAGGCCCTAATCACTCAGGTGCACAACTACATGGTTTTTTAGCTTATTTGATGAAATGTACAATGACAGGGAATCACTACACCATATTTGGATACAAGGGCAAGCAGGTGAGAGACAATATACATTCATTTGATTTGGTCAATATGTTTTGGCATTTTTATCAACAACCAAGACAAGGCGAGGTTTATAACGCAGGTGGGGGGCGTTTTGCCAACTGCTCCATGTTAGAAGCAATTGATATTTGTGAAAAAATAGTGGGTAAAAACTTAAGTTACTCCTACTCCGAAACGAACAGAATCGGCGACCATATTTGGTATATTTCAGACGTCAGTAAATTCAAATCACACTATCCTTCTTGGCATTGGACTTATGATATCGAAAGTACGCTATCAGAAATGCATTCTAATTTCTCTAAACGATTATTACCACAACATGTCAGCATATAAAAAGATAACATGCATCTTTTCCGATTTCTTGGCTCTTAACATTACTCTTTTATTTACCTATTATTGGTTTTTTAAAGGTTCGATCTATTTTACATTTCAAGAGAAAAGAGTCATTCTCATATTGGTCAATCTCCTATGGTTTTCCATTATGTTTTACTCCAATCGCTTATATGGTCGGTTTGAGTACACTACGTTTAAAGAAGAAATCAGGAAACTTTTCTCCAATTACTTGATGTACATATTCCTGTTTTACCTTATTTACAGGTTTATTTTTGATAAAGAAGAAGGCACTTTTTTGACCAGTTTTTATGGACTACTGCTTATTTTACTGGCTTTGGGGCGTTTTATACTCCGATTTTTTTTACCACAATTTACTGCAAATGAAGTTATTAATTACATTACAATAGGTTACAGCGAGGCACTTCCAAAAGTTGAAAAGACTTTAAAAGAGGTACACCATGGTAAAGTTAGATACATTGGTTCTTTCGGTGAATCCGCAGTGAATCATAAAAACTATTTAGGTTCTTTAGATTCTATGTACGATTATTTGAAATCGAGCAATATCAATCTTGTTTTGTACGCTGCCAATGAAATGACTCCTTCGTTGATTCGGGAATTCATTCATTTTGCAAAACTCAATTTTATTGATTTTAAAATGATACCCGTTGAAACTGAGCTTGTTACTGAGGGGGGGGCAAAATTGGAACTTCACAATGGCTTTCCTGTGCTCAGTGCAAAGGAAGAGAAGATAGCATTTATCAAAAATCGAATCATTAAAAGAACCTTTGATATTGTTTTTTCATTATTGGTAATATTTTTAATATTATCGTGGTTATTTCCAATCATACTTATTCTGATTCGTTTGGAATCAAAAGGCTCTCCTTTATTTATTCAAGACCGAGTGGGCTTTAGAGGGGATATATTTGGTTGCCTCAAGTTTCGGACAATGACAGTACAAGAGAATGGTGATGAAGTATTACAAGCCACTGAAAATGATGAACGATTTACAAGGATAGGTAAGTTTCTCCGCGTTACCAATCTGGATGAAATGCCACAGTTTTTAAATGTATTGATGGGTGACATGAGTGTAGTGGGCCCTCGCCCTCATGCAGTACCCCACGATATTCAATTTAAAAATACGGCGGAGGATTATATTTTAAGGCATTATTCCAAGCCAGGCATTACAGGTTGGGCACAAGTCAATGGTTTTAGAGGGCCTACGGACACAGAATACAAAATTATCGGACGCACCAAATATGATTTATGGTATCTGCAAAATTGGTCTTTTTTATTGGATTTTAAAATCATATTTTTAACTGTTTTCGGTACTAAAGTCAGAGAAAATGTGTTTTAATACTGTAAATAAAAGATAATTGGGTTTCCACTTATTTATGTATTTATCGAAAACGGATAAATGGAAAACAAAAGCCCTTTTTACCCTTAAAATGGTTAAAATACTGAGGGGTCTGTGTATTACATTCCTGAAACGAATCATTTTCATTTTTAAAGTATTACACATGCCGATTATAAAACAAGCATTTTATATAGTTGCTTTCATCATTTTGCTGTGCTTATCTTGCTCAAACCAGCAAGATGATGTCGTGACTGAAGAGCCGTCCACAACTGAACTAAAGTTGAAAGACATAAATCCGAAGGTTTTAGTTGGCTCTCCCGTTGAAATTTCGTTTAATGATACCAATTACACAAATATCATTAAAACAGAACTCAGTACGGGCGAAGGGCTTTGGTATGCTCGTTTTGGTGGATGGCTGGGTGAAAAAGACTTCGATTATACGGAACTCAATAAAAATATCAATTGGATTAAAACCAATGGTATGAGCCCGACTGTACACATGTTGGTTGGTCCCGATAATTACATGCCGGATTGGTTGATTAATGAAAAAAGGGAACCTGTTGAATTGGATTCGCTTTTGCGTTCCATGATTTACAATATCATGGAAACGAACGATAATAAAAATAAAGTCGATATTTGGAATGTTATCAATGAGTTATTTGACGATGATGGTACTTACCGCACGAACATGCTTTGGAGTCAAATCGGCTGGGAAGACGACGCTTCTTCTCTAACTGGGAAAGATAAAATCAATGAAAAACACCCCGTATTTATCAGGAAAGCCTTCACTTATTGTAGGGAAAAGACGAATAAAAAATTAGAATTAAGGGACTTCAACATTGAAACGGATAATCCTGCTCATTTTAATTACAGGAAAAATATCGCCGCGTATCAATTAATCAAGCACATGCTGAACTCTAATATTCCCATTGATGCTTTGGGTATTCAAGGGCATTTGACGGTTGACAGCACCAGTTGGGCATTAGACGATAGTGCTTTAAAAAATACCGTTAAAAAATTCAAAGCTTTGGGTATTGAAGTTTACATTACTGAATTGGATGTGACCATTAGTAATAAGAAATGGTCAACCACCGTTGCTCAAAAACAGAAAGAAGAATATTATAATTACGTTAAGCAAGCCGTAGAAGGGGGAGCTTCCCGCATCAGTTTTTGGGGCGTAAAAGATGATATGGATCCGTATTGGCTACTCGACAAATACCCTTTACCTTGGGATAAAAGCTCTAATAGAAAAGCCTCATATTATGGGGTTCAAAAGGCTTTGATGGAGACAAAATAGCCCTTTATTCTGCAGTTTTCGCAATTGAAATACATAAAAAAACTTCTTGGAGATAATACTCTAAGAAGTTTTTTTGTTACACGCCTAAAAGTTCTGCACGTTTGGATTTTATACTTCGTATTTTTTAAAAACCTTATCAATTGCTGCCGCTAATTCATGGTCTTTGGCAGTTACTTTGTTGCCGGCGTCGTGCGTGGTGAGTTTGATTTCAACGGTATTCCACACATTCGACCAATTAGGATGATGCCCCAGTTTTTCCACGTGAAATGCAACTTCGGTCATAAAAGCCCATGCTTCCACGAAATCATGGAAACTAAAGGTGCGTTGCAAAGTATTGTCTTTTTCTACCCACTTTGTTTTTACCATTTTAATTTATATTTTATATTTCCTTTTAACAAAAAACCGCCCAAAAGCCTTTTTTTAACAAAAAATACTGAGGGGGTGCTGTTGCTTAATAGTTTTATAGAAAGCAGAACAAATTTAATTGATAATTGTTAAATCCCCTTAAAATGTACATCATTCTAAAAAGGATCGGTCAATTCACTGATGCGAATCAACTTTTTATTGACGAATTCCTCAATGCCTAATTCCGACAATTCTCTGCCATAACCGGAACCCTTTGTGCCACCAAACGGCAAATCCGCTTGCGTCCACGTGGGATGATTGATAAAAACCATTCCTGTATCTATTTGATCGGCTACTCGCTTTCCTCTTTCAATATCTTGGGTAAAAATAGAACAACCCAATCCAAAACTGGAGTCATTGGCGAGTTTTATGGCAGCTGCCTCGTCTTTTACTCTGTAAAAAGAGGCGACGGGTCCAAATAGTTCTTCGTGATAAGCGGCGATGCCTGGTTTTAAATCTGTTAAGATAGTCGGTTCCATGAAAGCTCCTGTGCGATTCATCCGCTTGCCACCGAGTAGTAACTTTGCTCCCGCGTCCACGGATCTTTTTACTTGATCTGCCAAATGCACGGCAGCTTCTTCGCTGCTCATGGGACCAAGTTCGGTCGCTCTATCCATGGGATCACCTATTTTAAGATTCAATAACCTATCTTTAAATTTCTTTAAAAACTCATCAGCAATTGCTTCAATGGCAATAAATCGCTTAGAAGCGATGCAACATTCGCCATTATTATTGATTCTTCCTATTACGCCCCACTCTACTGCTTTATCAATGTCAGCGTCTTCTAAAATAATAAAAGCATCGCTTCCACCCAATTCCAAAACGGATTTCTTCAGATTTTTACCCGCTTCGGCGGCGATACTGGCTCCTGCCTCCTCGCTACCGGTTAAAGACACCCCTTTTATCCTTTCATCAGAAACCAATTTCGTGGCGTGTTTGCCGGGGATTAAAAGATTGGTGTACACGCCGAGAGGTGTATTGGCTTCTTTGAACAAATCCTCAATTGCAATGGCACATTGGGGGACGATGGACGCTAATTTCAGTAAAATAGTATTCCCTGCCATAATATTGGGCGCGGCAAAACGGGCAACTTGATAAAAAGGAAAGTTCCAAGGCTCTACACCGAAGAGAACACCGACGGGGCTGTAGCGCACATAAGCATTCCCGTATTGAGGACTGAGGGGTTTATCGGCAAGGAATTTTGCGCCATTATTGGCATAATAATCAAAAATATCAGCACTGAGGTCTATTTCGCCTTCTGCTTGGGAGATGATTTTACCCATTTCTAAAGTTATCAATCGGGCAAGAGAGTCTCTTTTCTCCCGCATCAATGCCGCTACTTTGTGCAATAAATCGGCTCTTTGCTTAAAGGTCGTTTTTTTCCAATCGTTAAAAGCAGTTGTAGCCTGCACTATTGCGGCTTCAACTGCTTTGTCTGTCATATCTTGAAAAGACTTGACAATCTTATTGGTAGTCGGGTTGGTGGTTTTAATAGACATTTTTTGGCTTTTTTACAGATAAAAATGAGATGAATTGTGGGTTGAATACTACATTTTTTCTATACAAAGTTGGGCTTATCTGACTACATTAGTATTACACAATTGCAGAGATAAGTTGTATGATTCATACCTTTTACTATAAAATAGCCGATTCTGATACTTATTACTGTCTTGAAAAGAAAGCTTTCACAAAAGCGTGCTCTTGTTTGGTTGTCATTTTATCCGTGTTTTTGGTTTCAATGACAATATCCGCATAACGCTTGTCCGCTCTTAAAATATTAAAAAGTTCCACTTTTGCGTCCGTAGGACCAAAAAGCACGACGGATTCGTAATCCATGATTTTATCACCTAATTTTTGGTAATAATCTCCTTGCTGTTGTTGCTCTTTATGGTGCATCAAACTTTCACTTTTGCTCAAGCTTTCCTCCTTGTCTTGGTGCGTGAATGTTGATTCAATGATTGTTGCTTCAACAACCTCATGTTCAAACGGCATCAAATGCGCACTTGCATGATCCATCCAAATCCCTAAACCTTTTAATTTCGTCATTTTATTTTACTGTTAATTTGCTGAGATAATATACCAAACGTGGTTTCTTTCTACACGAGAATGATTCCTGTGTAAAGTTGGACATTCTTTAACTGATAAGTGTTATATAACCCTTTAATTAAGTTACATTATTCACACCTTTTGTAATATTCTTATTGATAAGCCCAAATTTGAGATATTAATAAGGTTTCTCAAATCTTTAAGTCTCTTGAAACGCCCATAATACTGAGGGGTATAGGTTTCAAAGAACCTATACCCCTCAGTATTGTCGGATATTTTAAACTAAGAACATTCCAAAAGTTTCAAACTTTTGGAATGCTGTGCTTGGGTTTTAATCTATTTGAAAAAACAGTGGGCGTCATAGGGACTGGTAAAATAGGTGCCGCTTTTTGCCAAATCATGCA
>JANMYC010001015.1:0-1580 GCA_031381715.1 Saprospiraceae bacterium | reverse complement strand
TATCCCTCGTTGTTGACCTATGAGCAATAAGTCCTCGGCCTTGTCCTCTGGCTGCGGAATACTCAATGAAATATACACTTTCACGTCTTTTTTACCTGAAATATTGTCCACCTGCATCACATAACCCTGTGGTTGGGTTTTTGGAAAGTTAAAAGTAGCCACGCTGCCATCGCTCTTTTTAACTTTAGCGGTATAAGTGGTATTGGGTAACGGCATAAAACTGAATGTCCCCATGCCCAAATGCTCTGATTTTATGAAAGTTATGCTGTCTTGAGTGTTATTATTGATAATTGTACCTGAAATATCCACGCCACGACCCCATTTATTGGTGCCTTTGAAACCCACGCGAGAGGTAATATTATCAACCAAATTACCCCCTTCTGGAAAAAATTGAAACTCTGAAACATCCGTTAATTCTGCTGTATTGGGATAATCTTTGTCAGAAGAAGGCTTGGTTTGCCAGATTTTAATGTCTTTTTTAAAGTAAAAATCTTCTGAATAGTTTTGCATGAAATGCGTGTACCCCCTCAGCATATAGCTGCCTTCGGCGAGGGCGGAATCGAGTTTAATGTCCCCGTTGGTGGTGCCACTGATGCATTGGAGGGTCAAGTGTTTGACGATTTTTTGGGAGTTGGAATGGATTAAATCCACGTACAATACTCCACTCACGGAGTCGATATTGTGCACAGTCGCCCCCAATAAATATCCTTTGAGCCACATTGTTTCGCCCGCCATGTAATATGGTTTATCAAGGTGGATGTACACTTTTTCTTGAGGCGTTTTGTACATATAAGATTCGAGCTGGGCAACTATCTTTTTTATGAGTTCATCTCCATTGGATATACTCATAAAACTGCTAAAAAGAGTGATGAAAAGAGCAATGGAAAGTGTCAGTCTGGTTTTCATTTTTTAATGATTGAAGAAGTTTTAGTAAAAAGGTGAATACGACGTTTAAAGATAAAAAAACAAATAATAATGCACTGCATACTGAGGGGATACTTGAATTTTTTTTAAAAGGAATTTCAAGAAAGCGAAACGTGTATTTGTTTTTTTAACTAAAATAAAAAGGTGGAAATTATCATTATAAACTATATTTTATGTGTTAAATAACTTATTTAAAGTATTTTATGTGTATAGACATTGTTTAGAATGTAGTCAAAATGTTTTAATTGGGAATAAAAAATATAAGAAATAACTTCGCTTCGTGTGTAAATAGCTTTATTTAGAATAATACCTATTGCATCGTTTTCCCACCTCAACAAACTCATCATTTTTATCCGAATCTCTCACTATATAAGTTTAGAGATAATTAGAGATAATAAGCAACCAAATTACAAACAAACTGCTATTAATCAAACCATGAACAAAATTTATTCTTTGAGGAGTTTTCTCCTATGTGGCTTATTTACATTCCTTTTTATGCATTTACTTAATGCACAGTCTTGCCCAACTATAACGGACTCCATTTCCATGCGCCGCAATGTGACGTGTGTGAGCGGTAATAATGGTGCTTTTCAATTTGTAGGAAAAGGTGGCGTAGCGCCTTATACCTATACTTTGGCTACTATTTCGGGCGATGT
>JANMYC010001528.1:0-4678 GCA_031381715.1 Saprospiraceae bacterium | reverse complement strand
AAAACAACTTTCACTAAAGCTTTTTGTCAATATTTAGGGGTAAAAAAAATAGCCAGTAGCCCTACGTTTTCACTTGTAAATGAGTACGTTTATATTGAAAACGGCGTTGAAAAGCTCATTCACCACATGGATTTATACCGACTAAAAACGCTTGAAGAAGCCATCGATATCGGTATTGAAGATTACCTATATGACAACGATTATTGCCTCATAGAATGGCCCCAACTCATAGAACCTATACTGGATGATGATGTTTTAAAAATAAGTTTAGAAATTTCCGACAATTCGGCTCGAAAAATCGTATTTTTGTAAAATGTTTTTTGTTATCGTATCAAATTAGCATTTTATAATTTTCAATTTTCTATATGCCGCCATCATCAGGTCAGAAGATTTCCATTCCAAAAAGCTTGCTCCAAACACAAGAGCAGCTTATGCCACTCGAACAAAAGAGAGGTGGTTTGTACATTGGTATTCCTAAAGAAACGACATTACAAGAGAATCGGGTAGCATTGGTACCTTCAAGCGTGCTGACATTAACCTCTCGTGGTCATCGGATAATAGTAGAAACAGGTGCAGGTGAGCACGCCCACTTCACTGATCATGAATATTCTGAAGCAGGTGCCGAAATCGCTTATACATCTGAGAAAGTATATCAAGCAGATGTTATTCTTAAAGTAGCTCCTCCAACCCTTGATGAAATAGAATACTTTCACCCGCACCAAATCATCATTTCACCACTTCAAGCACCCATCATTACAGAGGAATATATCCACAAACTGCGTCAAAAGCGGGTCATTGCTTTAGCTATGGAATATATCCGTGACGAAGAAGATGTGTATCCGATAGTGCGTATTATGTCTGAAATAGCGGGTTTAAATGCCATGTTGACGGCGGCTGAGCTTTTGAGCAACGCTCGTGGTGGCATTGGCGTACTCCTCGGCGGTGTAGCGGGCGTTCCTCCTGGGAAAGTTGTCATTTTAGGGGCTGGTGTTGTGGCGGAGTTCGCTACTCGTGTAGCATTGGGATTGGGTGCCGAAGTCCGTATATTTGATAATAATATTTATAAATTGATGCGCTTACAGAATCAAGTAGGTCGTCAATTATACACATCTGTCATAGACCCCACAGTATTGAGTCGCGAATTGGCTACTGCTGACGCCGTCATTGGAGCCATTCACTCTGGAAGTGGTAGAGCACCAATGATAGTAACTGAAGAAATGGTGCGTAAAATGAAACCGGGTTCAGTAATTATAGATGTGAGTATTGACCAAGGTGGTTGCTTTGAAACTTCTCGATTGACATCTCATGATAAGCCTACTTTCCGATTCAACGATGTCATTCATTATTGTGTACCTAATATCGCTGCGCGCGTGCCTCGCACAGCCTCGCATGCCATCAGCAATGTCATGACACCTATTTTATTAAAAAGTGAAAATTTCGGTAGTTTATATAACCTCTTGACTTCAAGCATTGGGTTGATGCAAGGTATTTATGTTTTTAAAGGCAGTTTGACTAATTTATACCTTAGTGAGCGTTTTAAAATGAGATATACCAATATAGAACTTTTAATTACTTCACATATTTGACATATAGGTAGTTGGGCTAAAATAAACACTGCTATCTTTTCAAGTCGATTCTTAAAAATATACAAAACTCTCCGCTTCGCTTCGCATTTTGCATTTTTTTAAGCCCGACGATAGCTGTGTACATTTTTATACGCCTACTTATCAGTTACTTTGAGTATATTACGTTCATTTTTACGTTTAAAATAAAAGTTTAAAGTCTTTTTTTACATTTGGATACTTTTGGCTAACTTTTTGCAAACTTAGCTTTGATAAGCAGTTTAAAACATATCAACTATTTTGATTTTTAAAAATTATGTCCAGTAATAATAGAAAAGTAATACTTGTAGAAGATAACCTCGCTGATGTAGAATTGGTTAAGCTATCCGTTAGAGAACTTGAAAATCCTGTTGATTTGGTTCACGTTGGGGATGGACAAGAGTTATTAAATTTTTTAAAAACAGCCGTCCTTAGTGATATAGCCCTTATATTACTTGACCTCAATATGCCCCGTGTCAGTGGTATTGATGTACTCCGTCATATGCAAGAAGATCCGAGCCTAAAGAAAGTTCCAGTTGTCATGTTTACCACATCTAATAGTAAAAGTGACATTATGAAGTGTTATGAATTAGGGGCTAAAGCTTTTGTTTGTAAGCCATTAGATATTTTTGAATTCAATAACTCTATCCGTTCGATTGTAGAATTTTGGACGGGTATCAATATGCTTCCTTCTTTTCATCAATAAAATACTTCTAAAAGAGGTAGAATACTGAGGGGGTAAAAAAAGAGCTGATTTTTGAAATCAGCTCTTTTTTATTTTCCTAAATTGACCTATCCACCAAGACCCGCTTTTTTAGAAATTTCCAACATCCTATCTATTGAAGTTCTGCCTTTTTCAATAATCCAATCGGGCAATATAATTTCAGGCTGCTCGTATTTCATACAGAGATACAATTTTTCCATTGTATTCAAGCGCATATAAGGGCACTCATTGCACGCACAGGTATTATTTGGCGGCGCAGGAATGAATGTTTTATTAGGTGATTTGAGCTGCATTTGATGGATAATGCCCGCCTCCGTGGCTACAATAAACTCAGTCGCATCGCTCGTCTGAGTGAATTTTAAAAGCCCAGCAGTAGAACCTATATAATGTGCTTTATCTAAAATATGCGCCTCACATTCGGGGTGTGCAATCATCAGCGCGTTCGGATGGCGATGCATGAGTTTAGTAATTTTTTCATTGCTAAATATCTCGTGTACCATACATGCGCCATCCCACAGCAGCATATTTTCACGGCCAGTCATTTTTTTTAAATAAGCGCCCAAGTTTTTGTCTGGAGCAAATATAATGGGTGTTTCTTTTGGAATACTTTCAATAATATGAATCGCATTACTCGAGGTGCAACAAATATCCGTCAGCGTTTTTAACTCCGCTGTACAGTTAATATAACTCACCACCACATGGTCAGGATGTTTTTCTTTAAATTTTTTGAAAAGGTGTGGTGGGCAACTATCTGCCAATGAGCAGCCTGCTTTCAAATCAGGTAAAACCACTTTTTTATGCGGAGAAAGCATTTTAGCCGTTTCAGCCATGAAATGAACACCCGCAAAAACTATCATATCAGCCTTCGTTTTAGCTGCTTCTTGCGAAAGTTGAAGCGAATCGCCAATGTAATCAGCTATATCTTGAATTTCACTCTCTTGATAGTAATGGGCTAAAATAACGGCATTTTTCTCTTTTTTCAAACGATTAATCTCCTCCACAAGGTCAAGTGTAGGGTCAATCTCCATATCGAGCCAACCTTTTTTAGTGAGGCTCTTTTCTGCTTGCGCTATTGTTGCTGACATAATTCAGTTTTATAGTTATTTTTAAAATTCACTATTCTGACGTGTACTTTTTAAAAAGTCATTGCAAATATATTTAATCTTAGTTTAAAATGAAAGCTAACATTTTCTTTATCCTGCTTTTTCTTAAAATTTATTGCTTAAAATGATTCCACCCTTGCGCTGTAATCGGATGAATTGCACCGCCTTGCGTATGTAGCGTTATGCCATCTTCTGCTTTCACAATTTCGCCTGCGATGTAAATATCAGGTAGAAATTTGACTTTATCCACATCTTTAGGGTCGATTGTGAACAATAATTCATAATCTTCCCCGCCACTCAATGCACAGGTAACAGGATCCATTTGAAATTTAAGAGCCATTAGTTGAGCATCGGGATGTATAGGAATACCACTTTCTTCAATGAATGCGCCAACGCCCGACTGCTTACAAATATGATGTAACTCTGAAGCCAAACCGTCCGAAATATCCATCATGGAAGTAGGGACAAGATTATTCTTTGCAAACATTTCAATCATATCTTTGCGGGCTTCTGGTTTGAGTTGCTTACCGATTAGGTAATCTTGTTGCTCCAAATCGGGTTGTACTGAGGGGTTATCCAAGTAAAGTTGTTTCTCCCTTTCGAGGATTTGAAGCCCTAAAAAAGCTGCTCCTAAATCGCCAGATATACAAATTAAATCGCCGACTTTAGCTCCATTTCTATACACTAATTTGTCTTTTTCACCTTGCCCAATGGCTGTAATACTGATAACCAATCCGCGCGGAGAAGACGTCGTATCGCCTCCTACCAAATCTACATCATAGTGCTTACAAGCAGCATAAATTCCTTCGTACAATTCCTCTACAGCTTCCACTGAAAAGCGGTTTGAAATTGCCAATGACACCGTTATTTGCTTCGGTTGAGCGTTCATGGCGTAGATATCTGAGAGATTGACTACGACAGATTTATAACCCAAATGCTTCAAAGGCATGTACATCAAATCAAAATGAATGCCTTCTATGAGCAAATCCGTAGAAATAACTGTCTGAAATCCTGCATTATCAATCACAGCGGCATCATCGCCAATGCTTTTAATCGTGGAAGGATGAATGGTTATATTATTTTGAGTGAGGCGATCTATCAAGCCAAATTCTCCGAGTGCCCCTATTTCTGTTCTTTTTTCCAATGGTTAATTTCAATCTTTTAGTAAAAAAATAAAATATTGAAAATCAATGTTTTATATGATTTTTCAATTTTAAATTACAGGACAAAACTACTTTTTAAAAACCAAT
>JANMYC010001522.1:0-4735 GCA_031381715.1 Saprospiraceae bacterium | reverse complement strand
CTTGAACTTTTAATCGCACCATATTGGAATTGAAACTGCAACCGAACCCGCTGAACCTGTGATATTAATACCCTTTTAATCGCACCATATTGGAATTGAAATAAAGTTCGATTTCTTCTCGCCTTATGTAAAACTGTTCTTTTAATCGCACCATATTGGAATTGAAATCTCTATTCTTCTATTTAGCAGGTTGATTGTTGTGAACTATATTATTACGGCGGATTTGCTTAAAGTTTGCTTTTTCAAAAAGTATAAACGGGCTTAAAAAGCAGTTTAAAGCATCAAAAATGCTAAAAATACTGAGGGGGTGTAACTTTTAGAATCAGCTTGGACAGTGACGCATATCATCTTTAAAGATGAACCAAACAGTGATTTTTGCCACAAATTCAATAGGGTTATGAAATCATTACTCACCAAAAACAGTGAAATACTGAGGGGACTCTTTCATCATCTAAAATTCAATCAACATGGCAATCAAATACATTTTTGCGGGCATCACGCTCATTCACGGCTTAATTCATTTTATGGGTTTTGCAAAGGCTTTTAATTATGGCAATATGACGCAATTGACCAAAGACATCACAAGACCCATGGGTGTTGTGTGGTTTACAACGGGATTATTGTTTGTAGTCTGTGTGGCGTTGTACTTATTAAAAAAAGACAGTTGGGTCTATTTTGCGCTCATTTCAGTGGTTTTATCCCAAATACTCATCCTCAACAATTGGCAAGATGCCAAGTTTGGCACAATTGCCAATGTACTTGTTTTGGTCGTTGCTGTCATTGGGTTATTTCAAATAAATTTTAAAAATGACTACCGAAACGAGGTAAAAATTGGCTTGGCAGAAAGCCTGAACGTACCCATTTTTATGATTACGGAAGTAGAAATAGCCCACTTACCCGAACCCGTTAAAAAATACATTCGTTACACAGGTTGCATCAATAAGCCCGTCGTCAACAATTTTAAGATAGAATTTTCGGGAAAAATAAGAGACCATGCAAAGCCCGTTTGGATGCCCCTTACTTCCGAGCAATACAATTTTATAAAAACGCCAACAAGATTATTTTATCTCGACGCAACCATGAAAGGTTTGCCCGTTGGCGGTTTCCACTGTTTCAAAAACGGGGTTGCTTTTATGGATATTCGCTTATTATCCATCTTCAAAGTAGCCTATCAATCGGGTGGTGTTATGGATACTTCCGAAACGGTCACTTTTTTCAACGATATGTGTTGCATGGCACCTGCCGCACTCATTGATAAAAGAATTAACTGGTTGGAAGTTAATGGAAATAACGTAAAAGCCTCATTTACGCATGAAGGCATCACCATTTCGGCGTGGCTTTATTTTAATGAAAAAGGAGAATTGGTTAATTTTGATTCCGAAGATAGGTCGGCTCTTGGCGCAAACGGCGAAACGCTCAAACTCAAATGGAGTACGCCTTTACGAGACTATAAAAGCATAAACGGTTATAAATTAGCGAGTTACGCCGAAACAATTTATACATATCCCGAAGGGGATTTTACTTACGCCACTTTTGAGTTGAAAAATATCGATTATAATTTGACGAAGTAAAAGATGCAAAATGGAACAAAACTTGTCCTCATCAAAACCATTCATACCCTCGTCTGGCTATTTTTCAATGTCGTGTTATTTTACATGGCGTACGCCGTGATTATCAATAAAATAGACAAATTCGTTTGGCTTGGCATTGGCCTGATTGTCTTGGAAGGCGTCGTTTTAATGCTATTCAACAAGATGTGTCCACTTACAGTTATTGCTCGGAAATACTCCGATTCAACAAAAGATAACTTTGATATTTATCTGCCTAATTGGTTGGCAAAATGGAATAAATTGATTTATACGACTTTTTTTATATTGATTATTTTTGGTGTAATTTATCGAGTTTTCTACCAAAAATAGTAAAAATACTGAGGGGTCTAATTAAATATACAGCACTCAAAGAAATTTTCATTTTTCTGCCTTTCGCCAACTTTCGTGACTTAATACGGATAAACCGACGCAAATGTCATTTTTGCAATTTTCGGAAAGAATTTTTATAGCTTCTGTCCATGACACCAACCCGTACAAACTATTCATCAGCTTTTTCAAATAAAACATTCATCGTCAGTGCTTTTAAAAAAAAATGATTGTAGGGGCTATTTCCGAGTCCATAAGGCGCAATAAATATGGGCCAAATAGCTTTTTTTTGGGCGGTATTACTACTAAACTGCGCTACTTTGTTTCTCAACTCGACATCATATTTTTGAGTAATGACAAAAGGTGCTTGGCTGTATTTTATTTCAAAAAGATTGACCACTTTATCTGCCCTATCAATCACCAAATCTATCTGAGCGTCTGCATTTTGCCAAGAAAAACTACTACTTAAAACGCCACTAATGCCTAATGCTTTTTTGATTTGTGGAATATGATTGAAGCAAACAATCTCGAAGGCATAACCCGCCCAGTTGTTGTATTTGGGGCTGTTATAATATTTTAACCAATAATTTTCTTCTAATATTTTTGGATTGAGATTGTTATAAAAAAGACAAAACGGGTCTATCAATTGAAACAGACTGCCCTTTGATTTTTTCTCAATTGGGGTGTATTTTTTGATAAAATTGCTGAGTTCCAAGTCTATCAGTATTTTACTCAAACTGCCGCCGTCGCTTATTTTGGACGTTTTGGCAATTTCTTCCCTTGTTAGTCCTTTATTTTTGGTGGCAATCGCCTCAACGACACTTATATAGTATTGATATTTTTTAAAAAGCGATTTAAAAAGCATCTGATACTCCATTGCTAAAAAAGCATTTTTACCAAAACAGAGTTCGTTGATATTTTGAGCTGGGCTGAGTTCTTTCGAAAATTGGTCGAGATAAAACGGAATACCCCCAAACACCATATATGCCTCAATACATTGTGGCTGATTGTATTGAAAACCTTTTTCAGCGAAAAATTGAGAACACTCTTCAAGCGTAAAAGGCTCTACTTTTATTCTTGCGGTCACACGATTGTATAAACCGCCCGTGTTGTTGAATAATTTATTAACTATCCAAGAAGTTGCGGAACCACAAACGATAAATAAAATGTCTTTTCGTGCCGATGCCCAACTATTCCAAAAATACTCTAAGCCAAGCAAAAAATCAGACCCCGAAGTGTCCATCCATGGCAATTCATCTAAGAATATCACTTTTTTTTGGTTGTCTTTTATTTTTGAAAAAGCCTTAATCAACTCATTGAAAGCATCATACCAGTTGTTGATAGTAGCCTTTTTATTAAAAAACGTCAACTGATTTGCCATATTCGTCACAAAATTGTTGAGTTGCTTATTTCTATTCCCATTTAATAGCCCTGTGCAGTAAAAAGTAAAATTATTTTGGAAATACTCTTTTATCAAAAAAGTCTTACCCACTCTCCTACGTCCATAAACAGCCATAAAATGAGACCGGTCTTCATTAAAATATCTATCTATTTGCTTTTTTTGAGCTTCCCTTCCGATGAGTTTCATATCCAATTTTTTTAATGAAAATAGTATTGTTCGAGCGAAATATACGTTTCAAAACAAGATTTCGCTCAAAGATAAAACATTCAAAGCGAAATGTGCTTTTCTATTTGACATTTCGCTCTGAAATAGATTTAGATATTTCGTGTGCGGGGAAAAGCGTGCTTGATTTTGAATAAATAGCGTTTCATACTGAGGGGGTAAAAAATTCACAAACGCTTGATTATCAATGAGATAGTCAAGCGTTTTTCGTTAAAAAGCCTCAAAATACTGAGGGGGTGTGAATATTACAATTCTTCTCAATAATTGTGTAACGTTTCTTCCACACAAACTCGCCAGTTTTGTATTGTTGTGAAAATCATTTCACGCTTATTTTTTCAATTTTATTAAACAATAAAGTATCATGAAAAATAAAAACATCACATCAAAAGGCATCACTAAGTTATTGGTCGCCATGAGTTTTATCTTATTGCTTTTTTCCAATAAAATGATAGCCCAAAACAATTGGAGTTTGACCGTTAGAGGTGCGGCAAATTTCACTGCCATTAAATTAGGCGATGCGACCTTGAAAAATGGGTTTGGTGGTGAAGCCACTATTGCGTACCAATTTGTGCCAAAATTGGGGATTTACGCAGGTTGGGGTTGGAATAAATTTAGTGCCGATAAGTTATTTAGTCAGACCAATATTGATGTCGTTGAGACTGGATATAGAGCTGGACTTCAGTTTACAAGCCCATTTGGTGAATCCAAATTCAAATATTTGATAGGTGCAGGCGGTTTGTACAATCACCTTGAAATTGAAAACTCCGAAGGTAAAATGACAGAGGATTCAGGTCATGGATTGGGTTGGCAGGCAGATGTGGGCATTGTTATTCCACTTGGCAATCGCTGCAATCTTACGCCAACAGTCCGTTATCAGGCGTTGAAGCGGAATTTAAACAATGGCAGCGTATCAACTTCGGTGGACCTTAATTACTTTTCAACAGGTCTGGGCTTGTCTTTTTTGTTCTAAAATAAATCAAGTTATACTGAACGGAAAGTGGTTTCGGATTAGTCTTAGGAAGATTACTTCTATCTTCCTAAGACTTGGCTTCGATTTAACTTAGATTTGAGCACAATCTTAGGAAGATTGAAGGAATCTTCCTAAGATATTTAAAACGCTAAAATCCGAAAATTACTTTCGGTTCAGTATAAGTATTTGGGCGAAATAAATGCCTAAAATACTGAGGGGTCTTCT
>JANMYC010001456.1:0-1924 GCA_031381715.1 Saprospiraceae bacterium | reverse complement strand
AAGAAGCCGTTTCTACAGTGAAAACGAAAGCAAATAACTACACTGAAGAAGCTAAGCAAGCGGTATCGTAATTTTGGAGAGTTTAGAATATGTTAAATATATTTAGAGAAATGCAGCCAAATAATTCGTGTTGGCTGCATAATCTCTTTTTTAAAATGCCTAAAGAATATCCTAAAGAATACAATCATGAATACCATTACTGAACAAAAGGTAAAATCAGAGCAAGTTCTCAAACTCTTCATCAATTACGTGGAGAATATGTGGGAATATGCCCGCCTTTCGGCAGCAGAAAAAGTAACTTCACTTGCAGCAGCCGCGATAGGGAGTATAATGGTTGCCTTCTTCTCGGGTATAATTATCTTTTTTTTAAGTTTAGGTTTAGCCTTGTACATTGGCAGCGTGATGAATAATTTAGCAATTGGTTTTTTTATAGTGGCGATAGGATATGTTATTCTAATGGCAGTCAGTTTAATTTTTATAAAACCGATTATAGAACGTAAAATTTCAGAAACCATCATAAATGCCCTTGACAATGAAGAAGAGCCTGAATAATAATATTAGAACTTTAGAAGATGTGCGCACCCGCCAAATGGAACTTAAAAAGCAAATGGCGTTGCAAAAATCAGCAATGATTTATGGCGTACAGGATATTTTTGATGACATGAAACCCGCTAAAATCGCCTTAGATTTGGTGAGCTCGGCGGTGGGAAGTTTTTCTCAAAAAACGAATATACCCCAATTAGTAGTCCGTACCCTTTCTGGTTCAATGATTAAAAATCCGAGAACTCGGCAGTTTTTGAATGTGGTATTGCCTCTCTCAATCAGTATTTTGCCTAAAGTGAATGAATACATTCACCAAAACGGTGGTTATGCCAATGTTTTTACCAAAGCGAAACTTGCAGTCAAAGAATTTACGCATAAAATCTTTCATTGATACCCCTCTTGAGAAATCGGGACAAGTCAGTATCAATTGGCAGCCGTGTGCAATGATACCGTTTCCATCCAGTATTTCCCTATTGTATTCGTAACGTCCACCAGGCTTTCAAAGGATGACGGTTTCACGATGAATGAATTGGCGCCCAGTTCATAGCACATGCGAATATCCTCGGGTGATTTGGATGTAGTGAACATGATAACAGGAATATGCCGCCATAAGGTATTGTCTTTAAGCTCTTTCAATATCTGTTTTCCATCTTTTCGGGGCATGTTGATGTCTAATAAAATGAGAGAAGGTTCATATTCGTTTTTTTTCAAATAATTCATTAACGCTACACCATCTTCCACAAAATCAAGTTTGCAGGATAATTTGTTCTCTTCAAAAGCTTCGAGAAGCAGCAATCTATCATCAGCGTCATCGTCGGCGAAAACTATCAGATTGGTATTTTTTTTATTTGGCATGTTTATTTTTTATAATTTATATCTCCAAAAATAAGATATCAAAAGCTAAAAACTGTATTATTGAGAATATTTATTTCAAATAATCGGATTTTTAATGGGTATTCTGATGGTAAAAGTAGTGCCTTTATCTAGTTCACTTTCCACGTTTATGCTCCCTTTATGCAACTCCACTATTTTACGACTAATCGCCAAGCCCACGCCCAATCCCCCGAAAGTAGGGTTTAATTTTTGAAATATTAAAAAAATCTTTTCGGAGTATTCCTGTTCAAAACCCATCCCATTATCTGTGACTGTAATAATATGATAAGGTTCAGCGTCAATTAATTCCTGTTTGAACTCAAAGTGCACATGTGGATTTCTTTCTAAATGCTTGAATTTCAAGCAATTATCAATCAATTGCTCAAAAAGAATTGAGAGCGGTTTTCGATAACCCTCTATCTCTGTATATCCTTCTATGGAGTAATCTGCTTTTGAAGCATCCACCAAACACGCTTTATCCTCCCAAATATTTTTTATTATTTTGGAT
>JANMYC010001452.1:0-2836 GCA_031381715.1 Saprospiraceae bacterium | reverse complement strand
CAAACCGTTGTTATTGACTTCATTAATGATGTTTAAATATTGTTGTTCACGCATTGAATCAAGGTCTGGATGGTTCAATTTTAATAAATTGATGGTATAACCCGCTTTAATTGGGTCTTTTCCTGAGGGGGTAATTCTTCCGTTAACATCATAATCAAAATACTCTTCAACATCTATTAATTCAAATGGATGTAAAAACAAACTATCGTCATGTTGATTCAATTTTGCGTGACCGCAATATTTTAATACTACATCCAATGGGTCATCAACGTCATTACCATTGCATGATACTGCCAAATTAGAATGTTCAAAAATCAAATGTGAAAAAGTACCCGCAGCGTCTTTGGGACGGATGTGCTCTATGTGCGAAGGATGCAAGGGATTACCCGTTGCATCTTTCACAATTTTTTTACAAATGGATTGTTGGCAATAAATACACAGGCTTTTTTGCTCTTCCCAAAGGTGTTGGTGGAGAGTAAGTTTCATGTTTGAATCTATATGCCAAGTAGTAGGTTTCCTCGTTGCTATATACGTATCGAATGCAGAACAACGATTGGTTTTATCAACGTAACGCATCCGCAGCTTTCATTTTTTGACGATTCAACATTAAAAGTTGATGTTCCATTCTGATAATAAAAGGGTCTTCTTTACCGAGTGTTTCAATCAATTCTTCTGCTAATTTTTGGGTTTCAATTTTATCAAACTCATTAATAGTCAATAATTTAGCTAATTTATCTATTTTAGTTTGCACATCGTAATCACGTAAAATATCTAATTCCATCACCTCTCTTAAAATACGGTTAGGCTCTAAACCTTTGGTGTGTCTGCCCGCTTTTTCCATGTTGATTACCTCTATTTTACGGGTTTCATCGTTGACGTGTAAAACAAAAAGACTCTTTGGCTCTACCGATGCCATCACGTGTGGTGAGTGCGTAGCCATAATGACTTGATTATTTTCACCGACATTTTGATAGAGTTTAGCGACTTCTTTTTGCCAAGTTGGGTGCAAGGCATCTTCGGGCTCGTCAATCAATATTAAGCCATTTTTTAAATTTAAATGGCTCAATTGTATCGCTCTAAAATACAGGTTTTGCTCTCCGTTCGATAGTTCTTCAAATGTCACTCGCTGCCCGTTGGCACTTTCAAAAATGAGTGAATTATTGTCTAAGTCCACAAGTTTAGTTGATAATTTTAATCCCCTCAGTACATGGCTGATTTTTTCGACACTTTTTTGAATACTGTCGTTTAATGTGAGATTTCTATTACTAAAAACTTCAGTTTGAACTGCTGCTAAAACGTTTTTTGCCATTTGAGCTTTATGACTTTCCAAATGCAGTATATAAATATTCTCTTTGTTTTTTTTAGGTATAGGACTTTTCTTTTTTATAGGCAAATAAGCAAAACTATCAATATGATAATAGCCATCTTTAATTAGTTTTGTGTTCTTGCGTATTAGCACTTCAGAATTTGAAATATCAACAAATTCCCGTTTTAATACAAAAACATCCGCCAAATTTGTAGCTAATCCTGATTGTATGTACTTATAAATTGAAGCCTTTGCTAAATAAGGTTCTATTTCGAGATGAATTTTAAAGGTAACCTCCTGAACAGTTTTTCGCTCAATATTTCTAAATTCATCATTAACCCATAAATTTATCAACTCCAAAACCGTTGTTTTACCACTGCCATTCACACCTGCCAATACAATAGTGTCTAAGGTATTTCCATCCTTATCAGTAAAATCAAATTCTACATCATCGAAGACTTTGTAGTTTTTTATTTTCAGTTTCCGAATTTTCATTTTTAAAATGATTTAAGTTGAAGTTTCAAAGATAAAACAATTGACTGTCATATGAAACCTCGTTTTGTAAATCCAATCATTTTCAATTTAAATAGTTCATTAAACTTGGTTCAATTCCGAAAATCATAATTGAACCAAGTTCAACTGCTATAACACTACTCCTTCACCAACCTTTTCTGCAAATCTTCCAACGAAACGCCTTTTGTTTCAGGCATCATAAACCAAACGTAGAGCAGTTGTAAAACCATCATCACGGCGAAGAAAGCGAAAATGGGTGCGCCACCAAATTGTTTTGCAAAAACAGGGAATACGTTAGCGATGATCGCAGCGAAAACCCAATGCGTCAAACTGCCCCAAGCCATGCCCGAAGCCCGTACTGAATTAGGAAATATTTCAGAAATAAAAACCCATATTACGGCACCTTGACCAATGGCGTGGGAGGCGATAAACATGAAAATATAGTAAGTCGTAAGGCTATGGGCTTCAGTTTTAAAAGCATAAGCAATCAAAGCTAAAGAGATAATATAGCCAATAGAGCCAATATACATCAAGGTTTTACGACCAAAACGGTCAATTAAATACCAACCTGCAATAGTAAAAATAAGATTCACGACACCAATGCCCGCCGTAGAAAGCAAGGCACTATCTTTCCCCAAGCCTGTCATTTCAAAGATATTGGGTGCATAATAAATAATGGCATTAATGCCCGATGCTTGATTGAAAAAGGCAAACAAAAAGGCTAAAATGAGCGGTAAACTATATTTTTTTGAAAATAAAGGCTCAGTTCCACTTGCTTTTTCACTTTCAGCTGACTGTTTTATGGCATTTACAGCATTATCTAATAAAGATTCTTTTTTAGAAGAAAAGACTGCATGATCCAATATCTTTCCTTCTTTTTCAAAATCATTAATTTCAGGGTCGGATATTGCTAATGTTTTACGAGCAGTCGCTTCATCACCTTTATTAAGTATTAACCAGCGAGGACTTTCAGGCGTAAAGAACATCATAATTGAGAAAACCACGGACGGAATCGCG
>JANMYC010001384.1:0-4211 GCA_031381715.1 Saprospiraceae bacterium | reverse complement strand
GCCCAAACGCTTAGTATAGCCCGACACCCATTCAAAATTATCCCAACCACTCCAAACCATATAACCGTTCAGATTTGCACCCTCGGTTTTCGCTTTTAAGGCATATTCGATGTGGCGTTTGATATAATCGGCACGCATCGGGTCGTTTATTTTACCGTTCACTTTCACTTCTTCGGACGGGAATCCTGTTCCATTTTCAGTGATATACATTTTCGGATTGCAGTATTCTGTTTTTAACCGCATCAATATTTTATACAAATATTCAGGCATAACGGGTCCCACATTTGACTTGATAGAATCGGGGTTATTGTCCAACCATTTTAAAGACATAGGGGAGTCCTCTCCTTTCACAATAGCGGGCGCATAAAAATTAATGCCCAAAAAATCGGGTTTTTGTGCAGCAATAAATGCCATATCCTCAGCGCTCGGTTTGAAACTTGGATTGTATTTTGCCAATGAATCCAACGCCATTATAGGGTAATTTCCTTTAAAAATGGGGTCTAAAAACAAACCATTTATCAAGACATCTTGAAATTTTGCGGCTTCCACATCGGCTGGTTTTGAAGCATCCCACGGTGCGGCAGGGTTCAAATTAAGGACAATACCAATCTCGCCTTTTAATTTTAAATCATGGTAAATCTTTGTGATTTTAGCATTTGTCATCAATTGACGATGCGCTTTTTGCATTTGGCTCATATAGAATTCTTTACTGAGGGGGGCATCATGAGGCGCAGTCGTCATGTTTTCAACTAAGAAAAACTCAATATAGGGCTCATTAAAAGTGATAAAATGCTTCACTTTATTGCCATACCGTTTTAGGCAAATCGTGGCATAATTGAGCCACCAATTTTCCATTTCAGGGTTGCCCCAACCGCCTTTTTTCAACAAAACAGCCGGATAATCAAAATGATAAAGCGTTACGAAAGGCTGAATGCCCGCTGCTAATAAATCATCAATCAACACATCGTAATGTTGCAAAGCGACTTCATTTGGCGCGCCCACGCCATCGGGAATAATGCGGCTCCAATCCAACGACATGCGGTAAGAATTGACACCCAATTCTTTCATCAACTGAATGTCTTTGAGGTATTGCGTGCGGTCATACATATTGATGGACACATTGCCCGTTTGTTTTTCGCCAATAATCATTTGCGTAATGCCGACTGTATTGGTCAAAAAATCCCATTTGGATTCGCCTTTGCCATCTGTTTGATAGGCGCCTTCCACTTGATAAGCACAGGTGGCAACGCCCCAACGGAACGGTTCTTTGGATGTGTTGCTTGTTTCATTTTTACAAGCAAAAAGCATTAAAATGATGCTTAAAATGGTTAGAATTATTTTATTCATGATTGCATTTTTAAAAACGAAAGTTAAAAACATAGCACACAGGTTCGGGGAACTTTCAAAGTTCCTCGAACCTTTATTCCATATAATTCAAATCCTTGTGAAAAGTCTCTTCCAAGTTATTGAGACCCCAAAAGGCAATCAATATTGCGAAAACACCCACAACCATTGCCGCATTCACCGTACCGATATACTGATTCAGAAACCCAAATAACAGCGTTTGAGGAATGACAGTTGCTCTTAAAATATTCAAAGAAGAGGTCGTGACAGTTGCTCGAATGTTCGTTCCATATTGCTCAGCGGCTAAGGTCAATAACACAATTGAATAGCCTACACAAAAGCCCAGAAATAATAAAAGTCCGTAATACAAAGTCAGGGATTGATTCGCAAATAAAAAGAACGCAATTGCCCCCAAAGTGTACATTGACAAATACAAACGAATGGCTTTTTTGCGACTTTGCAGGTATTGACTGACAAAGCCACCCGTCAAATCGCCAAACGTCAAACCAATAAAATAGTAGGTAAACACTGCCGATACTGAGGGGGTCGGACTCATGCCCCAAGCTTTACCAATTTCGGGTGTGAAAGTCATCACGACACCAATTACAAACCAAACTCGAAAGCCTAAAACGCAAATACTGACGTATTTTTTGATATAATCTTTGTTTTTAAACAATAAACGCAAATCGCCTCGCGTGCTTGTTTTATCTTTCATTTCATTAAAAAGTCCCGATTCGAGTACGCCCAAACGCAAAATAAGCAGCACAAAACCCAATCCGCCGCCCAATTGATAGGTGAATTGCCACGAATATTGACCACCGATGTATGCCCCAAAAATTGCCCCCAACATACCACAGCCGCCAATAAGTGCAGGTCCGATACCCCGATACCTTTGCGGCATTTGCTCCGTCACAAGCGTAATTGCAGCCCCCAATTCACCTGCCAAACCAATACCTGCCAAAAAGCGCAATAGCAAATACATCTCAAAATTGGTGGCAAAAGCATTGGCGAAAGTAGCAGATGAATACAAAATAATAGACCCAAACAAGACCGAAAGTCGCCCCATTTTATCGCCAATGATACCCCATAAAAAACCACCTATCAGCATACCCACCATTTGGATATTGATGAGTAAAACACCTTTTGTCAGCAATTCGGATTGCGGCACGCCTACCTCCAAAAGGCTTTTTGAGCGCACAATACTGAGGATAATAATATCGTATAAATCCACAAAAAAGCCTAAAGCTGAGGCGATTATGGCTAACCAGATGTGTTTTTTCATTTATTTAAAGTTGGTATTTCGTTAAAAGTAGTAAATACTGAGGGGGTGATTCGATTTCGGATTTTAGATTTCGGAAGGCGGTTCTAAATTCTAAAATCGAATTTCATATTACTGTACCTTATGTGGTAAATAAAAATGTACAGTAATATTATCGAATTTATATTATCAAACTCAACAAACCTACGCCCAATGCATCAAAACCACCATCAACCGCAATGATTTACCCAATAATATAAGCAACTTCGAGGCGGCATAAAAAGTAAACCGTATGGGTGTAACCATAAGTTATCGTCAAATTCTTTGGATGTGTAACGCATTTACCGAAATGAGGTGCATCCCGAGCACTCGACTATTCCAATTTAGTCGCAAAAAACAACCCTAAAACAGCTAAACTTGATGATATCCACAAAAAAGCAGATGGGTCAATTTTATCGGACAAAACGCCCGCCATTGCAGGGACTAAGACCCCACCCACTATTTCACCAACACCTGTAATCAACCCAATTGCTTTGGCTTTTAAATTGTCGGGTACAGCTTCGGAAGGAATAACTGCCGCTATGATAGGTATCGTACCCATTGTAAAATAAGTTAAAAACATAGCAGGTAGTTGTCCAGAACCTTTTAAAAAATAGACCGCAAAAGGGTAAAAAATACCCAACGCAATAGCCGCCAGTAATACGGGTTTACGCCCTATTTTATCCGATAAAGCGGGTACTATAATGGAAGATAATAGTCCCGAAACACCCAATAAACCCATAGTTTTACCCATTTCATCGTTAGACATACCTTGCGTTTCGACAAAATATTTGGATATAAACGGCAAGGTTGCAAACCACCAACCGAAGATGCAACAAGCCAATGGAATACCCCATTTGATATTATTGTACTGCATCAATTCGGCTATATTCAACGTAGATTTGTCTTGCGTGCCTTTGCTTTCAGCCGTCGAAGGCTTAATGTAAAACCAAGTTAACAAACCCATTAGCAATCCTGGCGCACCCGCCACGTAAAAAGCATTGCGCCAGCCTATATTTTCAGCAATTTGCACCATTAATACAGGTGCCAATATTGACCCAAACAAGGCAGAACCAACGGCTTGTAAAAGACCCGAATTCAGACCCAAACGATGTGGCGAAGACTCGCGCTCCACAAAATTTTGCGCCAAAGGAATAACGGGTCCTTCCGCAAAGCCCATCACCAATCGAGCTATCAACAAAGTGACAAAAGATGTCGCCAAGCCCGAACCAAACGAACAAATAGAAAAGGCGAAGACAGCCACTAAAAAGACCATTTTTTTCTTATTATTCGTTTCTGCCCAAGCCGTTGTAAAAAAACTGGAGACAGCCCACGCAGCCGATAAACCACCGGCCAATAAGCCAATCTGTGTATTATTGAGTTGCAAATCTTTGGCAACATAAGGCATCAAAAAATTAAGTGCCAAACGGTCAAAAAATAAACAGCCAAAAGTAAGTGCCATCAAAAGCACTGTGCCATTTTCGTAGGTAAAAAGTCCTTTTTTCATTGTTTGAAATTTAAAATTGGTTACGCCTTCTTTTTGTAGAAAATATACTGAGGGGTCATTTTC
>JANMYC010001357.1:0-2113 GCA_031381715.1 Saprospiraceae bacterium | reverse complement strand
AGCGATTGGGTTTTACATGTTTTTATCAACCCGATATTACAAATGAAGAAGCGCATGCAGTGATTGGCGATTATGATGGATTGATAATCAATTCAAAAATATTCGTGGACAGGGCGATGCTGGATGCGGGTACTCGCTTGCGATTTGTGGGTCGAGTAGGCAGCGGGATGGAAATAGTGGATAAGGTATATGCTGCTGAAAAAGGTGTGGCGGTGCTGAGTTCGCCAGAAGGGAATCGGAATGCGGTGGCGGAACATGCCTTGGGGATGCTTTTGGCTTTGGCGAATAATATGATGCGGAGCAACGCCGAAGTTAAGAGCTTTACGTGGCACCGTGAAAAGAATAGGGGTTTCGAATTGATGGGTAAAACGATTGGTATTGTGGGCTTTGGGCATACAGGAAGTGCTTTTGCAAGTAAACTATTGGGCTTAGGATTACGTATATTGACGTATGATAAGTATTTACCGAAAGGTTATAGCCAAATGTGGTCAAATACTGATGGGGTGTTTTTTAACATGAAAAATGCTGATTTGACGGATGAAAATTGGAATTTTTCTACGATTGAAGAAGTGAGCTTCTTGGAAATAATGCGTGAATGTGATATTATTAGCTTTCATTTACCTCTGACAGATGAAGTGAAATATATGGCAAATGCAGACTTTTTCAATAATTGTAAAAAAAGTATCATTTTAATCAATACCTCGCGTGGTAAAGTTGTCAAAACCGTAGATTTGATAGCTGCCCTGAAAAATGGGAAAGTACATGGAGCTTGTTTGGATGTGTTTGAAAATGAAAAAACGAGCACTTTTACTGAGGGGGAGCGTGAAATGTACGCCGCTTTATATGCATTTGAGAATGTGATAGTTACGCCTCATGTTGCAGGTTGGACGCGTGAATCCAAAGAGCGATTGGCAGGTGTTTTATTAAAAAGAATAGAAAAAGTGGTAAATTAAAATTCGGAAACAGCTTTTTAATAGTTCATAGCGTTTTATTAAGTGCTAACCTCATGCTCAAAATTTTAAATATAATTTATACCTATTTTAAAAATTATATTTTGCCTACAGGTCAATACTCTCCTAACACTACTTGATAAAGACTATTTGGGCAAAAGAGTCTTGTATTTTTATGTTTTAATGGCTTGAATTCCTAATTTTACATATTATATTAAATCAGAAATAGATTTAACCCTATTTCTCAAACCAGTTACTTGGAATAAAACCTAAATTGGAGAATAATGATGAAAAAACATTTACTCACCTTCTTGCTTATTTTTTCGGGAATAATTACTTACGCACAAGTTACACTCAGCGGTAAAACTGTGGATGAAAAAGGAGAACCTGTCCCTTCTGTTATTGTTATTTTGAAAAGAAATGGCGTTACGAAAACCAATGCTCAATCGGATTTTGATGGCTTATATCGTATTACCAATGTTGACCCTGGTACTTATGATATAGAATTTCAATCCATTGGTTACTCTCCTCAAGTCCAAAAGGGTGTAAAATTGACAACTGGAGTAATCGTCGTTAACGCTAATTTGGCTGCCGACCCTAAAATGCTGGGTGTAGTGGAAGTCAAAGAGTATAAAGTGCCAATCGTTAAGGTTGACCAAACGACTCAAGGCGGCACTTTGACAAGTGACCAAATCGCTCGACTACCCACTAAAGATATCAGCTCTTTGGTTGGAACTGCCGCCCCCGGAGTAGCGGTAAGCCCCGATGGAGGTGCCATAAATATTAAAGGCTCTCGCTCGGCTGGTACGGATATTTACATAGATGGTATCCGTGTAAGGGGTTCTAATCAAGTACCTCCAAATGAAATAGAACAATTGGAGGTAATAACGGGTGGTATTGAAGCAAAATACGGTGACGTTACGGGCGGCATCGTTTCAATCACAACAAAGGGACCTGCGAATAAATTCACGGGTGCAGTGGAAGCTGAAACCTCTCAATATTTAGATGCTTTTGGCTATAATTTCTTAAATGCCAATGTCTCAGGCCCCATTTTAACACGTAAAAAAGACGGTGGTAAATACAAAGAATCTATTCTGGGATTCCGTTTATCGGTTCAAATAAGAACAAATAAAGACCCACGACCACCAGCAATCCCAGATTAT
>JANMYC010001284.1:0-1781 GCA_031381715.1 Saprospiraceae bacterium | reverse complement strand
AAAAAGTTATGAAGTAAAGTTCGAAGTGCTCAGAAAACCAGCCCAATACGTTTCAAATGATATATTTGCTACTCCGATAGGTAAAATTACTCGATTCAATGTATTAGACAACGACTACAGAAATGCCATAAAAAGTGTTACATACAGCTCATGTTCTGGCGGCAGCATTCAAGGATTCGATGATGGTTGGGTTACTTTTACTCCGAATCCTTCATACAAAGGTCAAGCATCTTTCACATATACGGTTACTTATAGCATAGGAAACAATAATACTATATCTGAAACAGCACGTGTTATCGTCAATGTATCTAATTTTCTTCCAGCTAAAGAAAAGTTTACATTGACTTGTGCAGGAATTCCTTTAGTAATTAAATACCCTGTATCTATAAGTGGCTATAAATTTGAACCACTCAGCGATTCTACGGATAAAAGAGGTACAATAAAATTTTATAAAAGTTTAAGCGCAATAATTGCAGGTCAAGAAGTAAAAGGTGAAAATGTTTTATTGTACGTGCCCAATCTTAGTTCAGGTGCATCAGAAGATGCATTTTGGTTGAAATATTGTGTCAATGATGAATGTGCTGATGATTATGTACAAGTAATCATTAACCTAATAGACCCACCTACATCCGAAGATTTATGTGTGAGCGAATGTATTTGGCCTGGCGATGCCAATGCTGATGGTGTAGTGAACATACTTGATATATTCCCGATTGGTGGCAATATGGGCAGTTATGGCGTCAATCGAAATGATAGATCAACCGAATGGTACGGACATGGTGGCAAGGATTGGGGTCAAACCGCTTATTTAAATAGTGGTGCCGATTTAAAACACGCGGATAGTAATGGCGATGGGGTAATCAGTGCGGAGGATGTAAATGCGATTTATAATAATTATGGCAATAATTCAACTATTGTCCCCTACAAATCCATTCAAGAAGGCGCCATTGAAGTTCAGTTGATTTCTTCGGTATCTTCGGCTCGCCCCGGTGATTTAATTGAAATGATTGTTTCGATGGGCAACGCTGAAAATCCCACGTATGATGCTAAGGGTTTAAGCTTCGCAATTGGATACGATGCTCAGTTGATAAAAGAAGAAAGCATCAATGCTGATTTTAATTTTTTCACTTGGCTTTCTCGTTATGATGCTTATCTACCATTCAGTAAAAATGTGGAGCGTGGCAAATTAGAGGCAGGCTTGGTGCGCAGTAAAGGAAAAGGAGCCAATGGACATGGTGAAGTGGGTAAGATTAAAGCGATAGTTGTAGATGATATTCATGGTTTCCGCGCAAGCGACAAATCTACCCTCAAATTCAGCATAAAAGATGCTTATGTGATGGGTGCAAATGGTCAAGCTGTAAAATTACAAACTAAAGACCTTGAAATACCGCTTGTGATTGGTAAAAAGACGGATGTTCTTAAAAATGATGACCTTATCATGTATCCAAATCCTGCTAATGATATGATTAATTTCCATATCAACGGCGTGAACAAAATTGATTATGTGCGCATCATGGATGCAGCGGGTCGCGAAGTGAGTTTCTTGAAAAATGTAGATGCTAAATCAGCGAGTATCAATTTGGATGCCAGCATGAGAGGTTTTTACATCGCAGAGATTATGACTGAAAAAGGTCGTATCATTAGAAAATTGGAAGTATTTAAATAACATATAATTTTATTAAGAAAAAATTTGTTTGGAAATGATGAAATGCTATAGACGTCTGCCCAACAGATTATAATCCCTACAACATCCAGCCCACTCAGTCTCTGAGTGGGCTTTT
>JANMYC010001275.1:0-4694 GCA_031381715.1 Saprospiraceae bacterium | reverse complement strand
TTCCCCAAACGGTAATAACAAAGGCCAAGACTGCCTAATGCAGGTGCTTCTCCTTTTAGGTCGTGATGCTTTTGCGCTAAGTTAAGGGACTGATTGCTGTAGCTAACGGCTATATTATCGTCCACACCTATATAAATTACGCCTAAACCATTCAAGGCAGAAATCTTAACTTTTGTGTAGCCTATTTGCTCCGACAAAGCTATGGCACTGTCAAAATGCTTTTTCCCATTGGCGAAATCGCCTTTGAGATCGTATATCCTGCCTATGAGATTGTTAGCGTCTGCCATTTTTTTTATACGCTGCAACGACTCAAAAATGCCAAGTGCTTGCTTTGCCAAATCAAGCGTTTCAGTGCGTTTCAATTGGTCTTTAAAGTGTTGTGCTTTTACGAATAAAGCATCTGCTTTTAGTTCAATATCCTTGAAGTTTTCTGCTATCGCTAATGCGCGTTCGCTATAAGCAATGCCTTCTTTAGCATTTACTCTTGTCAAGGCATCGCTTAACGTAATCAACAGTTTAGCCTTCAATGTATCCTCTTTCGGATAATTGTTAAGTACAGTCTTTAGACTATCAGCACGGGAGTTTGATTGTGAAAAGGCGGGATTAGCAACAACGGCTAAAAAAGTAAGAGTTGCCCACAGCAATGCGCTTGTTTTTAACGATAACATCGAACTAAATTTAGTTTGTTTCTTGTAAAAATTATAAAGCCGTTTTAAAATCAATGAGGACTTTATTGCGAACTAGGCAAGCAAGAACGACTCATTTAGGTTTTAAAACAGCTTTCTTAATAAAATTTTTTCCTCAAATATGTAACGCCAGAGCTTGAGGAGGGCAAGAGCATTAAAGAGTGTAAAACTAACAAAATTAGGCGTTTATAGTTGTAAGATATTCCCTCAAAGTTATAACTTTAAATAACCCATCTGTGTCAATTTGGATATCAATTCTGTGGTGTTCATGCACTCAAATTTTGCCAAAAGATGGTTTTTCTGATTCTGAATCGTATTGACCGCGCTTTGTGTCAGTGAGGCAATTTCTTTCGCCGTCATGCCTCTTGTCAGATATCGGGCAATGTCTTTTTCCTTAGGCGTGAGTGTAGGCGGGGTGGCGTTGCTGCTTTTTTTTTTATATTCGGTCGTCAAATAAGCCAACTCCACCAGCTGCCAGAGTTCCTCTAAACCTTTGCTTTTATTGACGATGCCCACCACGCCATATTCATACAAAAAATTATGCACCAATTCACCCTGCAAACTGCTATATACTATCACTTTGGTGGTAAATTCAGCCTTCTGTATCTCCTCAAAAAGCTCTAAACCCAATTCTTCGTCAGTGATAACATCCGATACTAAAATATCAATTTTTTGTTTTTTTAACAATTTAATCACGTCATCTTTTTTAGTGGCAGTACCCAGCACTTGCACTCCTTCCTTTTTAGAAAAATAATCTCTCAATCCGGCTAAAATAATCGGATGGTCATCAAACAATACCATTGTCATAATACTAAATTTTTTATCTACAAAGTTAAGGTTCATAAAAATATATCACTATAGTTATTTTTAACTATATCCGATAAGTAAAATATGAAAGGTTTCATGTCTAATGATTCATTCGGCCTCGATTGGTGGATGATAAATTGCAAAGTGAAAATATATTTAAATATTTTTTTAAATATTATAAATTGTAAATAATTGATTATCAATGCATTAAGGCGCATATAGTTAAAAATAACTATTGCGCAGTTTTTCTTCTTACTGTATCTTTGTACAATAAAAATAAATATATAATTAAATCGATTGGCAATAAGTTTTAATCACATGTAAAAGCATAATCAACGAAATTATAATTTAACAGACCAAACAATGTTTTAACCTCAATTATTAATCCCGTGAAAAGCAATATTTTTGCTGGTGAAAACAACTTTTCAAAACCCACTACGCTGCTTAAAAAACCAATAATCCAAATGAGAGTTTACCCCCTCAGTAATCAGCAGTTTTTAACCACAGAGAATAGCCCTTTGAGGGAGGGGCTTTGAAAGTTAGTCCTTTTACGATATAAAGCCGCCTTTTGCTCGCACAAGGTGGCTTTTTTAGTGAAATGAAATACAAAAAACATTGAACAAAGGAGGGGTTTAAGAATAGCATATAGCTAAAAATAGCTATTGTACACAATTTTCACCTTTTGTACTTTCACACCACATTAAAACATAAGATTGTTTCAATATTTATGCAGTGCCTTTTTTAATTGTTCACTCCTCAAAATGGATGAACATAAACTGCTTCATGGTAAATTTTTTGCTTTTACTGAGGGGGTGGATAGAGAAACAATTACAACTCAAATACAATACTCTTAAAACAGACAATGTAGAGTTTGAATTGCATCAAAACCGTCCGAATCCATTTATGGCTGAAACCACCATTTCTTTCGTTTTACCTGAAACAAATAATGCCACTTTAAGCATTTATGATGTGAATGGTAGAGAGGTTTATACCTTTAAACAGCCTTTCAATAAAGGGTATAACGAGCTTAAATTGGATAAAACAGTTTTGAAAAACGCGGGTGTGTATTTCTATCGCTTACAATCCGATAAATTCACAGCTACGAAGAGATTGCAATATTTTATAAATTAAAAAGTAAAGTAAATAAAGTATCCTAAGATATTTATTGAGCGCCTCTGCCTAAAACAGAGGCGTTTTTTATGCATTTTTACATCTTCTCAGCTTTATCAAGCGTATAAATTAATCTATTGATATCGCTTCCGTTGAGCTTCAATATACCTTTGAGATAAATAGGTTCGGAAGTGTAAATAATGGGCGTTTTTGAACTCACTTCCATAACCGTTTCAGGACCCGCACCACCACAGAAAAAGCACATATTATAAGGAAATGCTGAGAAAACGAACTCTTTTTGGCTTTTATAACCATCCGTAGGGATGATGTAACCTTTCACAGTCACTTCTTTACCCGATAAAGCTTTTATTTCTGCTCCGAAAACGGGGATGTCTATTTTCATGCCCAGCGTCTCGTCATACTCTTTTTTAAAAGTAATTTTAGAGAGCGTTTTCCACGTATTGTCTTTTAAAGCCGTTTGTGAAAAAGCGGATATTGCAATGACGTTTAAAAGAATAAATAGTATTTTTTTCATGTATAAAATATTGATTTACTTGATTTTATATAACAATTTTAATGGTTTATCTGAACCAATCGGCGTACATTACATAGTTATTGGCTATGCGTTCTATATTGTGCTGGAAGGCTTCAATACTGAGGGGTTTCACTTTTTTAGCGGGAACCCCCGCATAAATAAAACCCGATTCTAAATGGCTATTTTCTAATACAACTGCTCCGGCGGCAATCAAAACATTGGATTCTACGACCACATTGTCCATCACTATGGCGCCCATGCCTACCAACACATTGTCGTGAATCGTGCAACCATGAACCAAAGCTCGATGCCCTATCGATACATTATTGCCAATATTGGTAGCGGTCAGTTTGTAAGTGCAATGGATAACAGCGCCATCTTGCACGTTCACCTTATGGCCCATTCGTATCGAATTGACATCTCCCCGAATGACCGCTGTGAACCAAACTGAGCAATCATCGCCCATTTCTACATCTCCAACGATGGTCGCATTCTCTGCCAAATAACAGTTTTTACCAAACTTAGGTTCTATTCCGAGCACTGGTTTTATTAAAGCCATAAAATAAACGGTTTTATTTGTTTTATGCCCTCTTTACTGAGGGGTTTATGAAATGTTTAACAAAAAGAGGAGTTATTGATTATTGATTATTGGGCTAAAGTAAACCAATAATCAATAATCAATAACCAATAATTATCCATAAATTTCATCAATAACGCTTTGATATTTTTTTAGAAGCACTCTGCGTTTGAGTTTCATGGTAGGAGTCAATTCTCCGGGTGAGCCGTCAGGCTTTACGGGTTCCCAATTATCGGATACGAGGCGGAACGCTTTGATTTGCTCCACATGGCTGAAAAACTGATTGTATTTTTCCAATATAGAGTGATACTGTTTCACAACTTCTTGATTAGCAATGATTTCTGAAAGATTTGTCCACTTTATGTTGTGTTTTTGGCACCAATCTTTAAGGGCTTCCACGGCAGGAACGATGACCGCCGAGACGAATTTTTGGTTATCGCCCACCACCATTATTTGCTCTATTAAAAAATTCTCTTTGAATTTATTTTCAATGGGTGCAGGAGCCACATATTTGCCACCACTTGTTTTTAAAAGCTCTTTTTTCCTATCCGTAATTTTTAAAAACTTAACCCCATCGTACTCCTCGAATTTACCAATATCACCCGTGCACATCCACCGCTTTCCGTCGATGTATTTAATGACTTTTTCCGTTTCTTCGGGTTTGTTATAGTAGCCAATCATGGTATTGAGCCCGCTGGATAATATTTCACCCTCGCTTTCCGCATAATTACCATCACTGCTATCTATCATTACTTCCACGCCATTCAAAGGAGGTCCCACATAACCCAATAACGACATGCCTTTATCGAATCGGCTTATAGAAATGCCCGGAGAAGTCTCAGTCATACCATACCCTTCGCGCACCGGGATACCCGCCGCCGAAAACACTTTGGATATTTTGACGGGGCAAGGTGACGCACCTACGACTATTCCTTTTACACAACCTCCTAAAGCTTCTCGCCATTTTGAAAAAACCAAT
>JANMYC010000987.1:0-1756 GCA_031381715.1 Saprospiraceae bacterium | reverse complement strand
TTGATTGATGTGTCATCGAACAAGCCCATTTTAAGGTTTCACTAAAAATACTGAGAGCCTGCCCCGATTGCTCGGGGGGTACACTCGCTAAAATTTTAAAAGACCTAACGCGTTTTAAATAACGTTTTAGGTCTTTTTTTTATGAAAAATCCGACGAATAGTTACTCATCTAATAATTAGTGTATTTTTGACAATAATTAACTAAAAAACTTTTGTTTTTCAAATTATTAAAATAATTTTATAGCCTATTAAAATAAATCAAAATAAAATTCTGAAAGTATAAACTATGAAGCGTAGAGAGTTTCTCCAATATTCCGCCTTAGCCGCTTCTTCGGCTATTGTGCCTTCTCAACTGTTTGCGGATAAAACAACACCCATCGGCATCCAACTTTGGAGCGTAAGAGACGCCATGGCGAAAGATGCTAAAGGTACTTTGGCTCAATTATCCAAGCAAGGTTATAAGTATGTAGAAGGATTTGGTTTTAACAATGGCAAATGGTTCGGCTTGACGCCTTCAGAGATGAAGAAAACCCTTTCTGGATTGGGTATGAGCATGAGAAGTAACCACTTGATGATTACTACAAAGGATTTTGCCAATAAAACTTTGTCCGATGACTTCAAAAAAGGGGTAGATGCCGCTGTTGAAGTAGGTCAGCAATACGTTATTTGCCCTTATATGGCTGATGAAGACCGCAACAAAGAATCCGTAAAAGTGCTTTGTGAGGCTTTCAACAAAGCGGGTGAATTATGTAAAAACAAAGGGCTACAATTCGGCTATCACAACCACGCTTTTGAGTTCCAAACGCGCATGAATGATGAAACCATGTATCGCTACATCTTGGATAATACTGACCCTAAACTTGTCGTTATGGAGATGGATTTATGCTGGGCTGTAAGAGGCAAGTATAATCCAGTGGATTGGTTCAGATTATACCCAGGTCGTTTCCATGCAGTACACATGAAAGATTTGGCATCTCAAGAAAAAGATGGTTCATGTATCATCGGAGAGGGGGTTGTTAATTTCAAAGAAATCATCGCTAATCAAAAGTTAGGCGGCATAAAATTATTCATTGTAGAGCTTGAAGATTATAAGAAAACATCGGTTGAAGATGTGGCAGTTTGCTATACCAATCTTCGTAAGATTTTGTAGATAGACGTTTTAAATAAAGTAACTAAATTTCATTAAAAATAAAAAATGGATAGAAGAGAAGCCATAAAACGCGCTGCCCTATTTGTAGGAGGCTCTATTCTGATGCCCGATATTTTGAAAGCATGGGGAAGCCCAACTATCGAAAATAGTGCATTTCGCATCTCATTAGCTCAAGAGAATACCCTTGCAGAAGTCTGTGAAACCATCATTCCCACTACCAAGACACCAGGCGCAAAAGCCGCGGGCGTTCCTGATTTCATAAAAAAAATGCTCGCCGATTGCTATGAAAAGGCGCAAAGTGATGCTTTTATGAAAGGTTTGGATAAATTGGATGCTGATGCCAAGGCGCAATTCAGTAAATCATTCGCTGATATTACTGCTCAACAGCGCATTGAATTGCTCAAAGCCGTTGAAAAACAAGCTTACGAAGATAGAAAAGCATCGCCCAAAACACCTCAATTTTTCTTCCTCGCGAAGGAACTGACGGTAACGGGCTTTTTTACTTCTGAAATAGGTTGTACGCAAGTGTTGCGCTACGAACCTGTTCCTGGGCGCTATGACGGTGCAGCACCTTATAAAAAAGGTGATAAAGCTTGGGCAACGTGA
>JANMYC010001267.1:0-4106 GCA_031381715.1 Saprospiraceae bacterium | reverse complement strand
ATGCCGTTGACAAAATCTTTACTTTTATCAGTGGAGTACAATTTTGAAATATCAACGTATTCATTGATGGTTACTTTTGTCGGAATGGTAGGAAAATCTACCAATTCGCACAATGCCATTTTCATCAAAATCATATCAATTGTTGCCACGCGGTCTGCTTCCCAATTTTTAAGCATGGGCTTGATTTCTTCAAGTAGGGCGGAATCATTTTTATAGGTTTTCGTTAAAAGTTGCTCGCCAAACTCAACCGTTAAGTGGTCTTCATCCGAAAATTCGTCATAAAACTCTTTATCATAGGGTAGGGCTTTGAGTGTTTTCTTTGTCGCACCCACGATAAGCGTTTCGTCATCAATCCATGAGGGCGAAAAGTCCTCCATTTGTTCCGAAAAGGATTCACTTGTATAAAGGAAACGGTAAAGCTCAATGAGGATTAGGCGGTGCTCTTCAGCCGTGTTATTATCTACTTCGAGGTATTTTTTATAAGCGGGCGTTTCAAAAAATTTCTGATAATATAGACGCGTCGTATCTTCCTCCGTTCTCCCGGCAATCATGTATTTTTTGATGGCTTTATCATAACGACCCGATTGGAAAAATTCATCAAGAATCTCATTTCTGTAGAGTTTGGGAGAGAATTTTATATCAGAGTCTTTTGGGAGCAATTTAGCTCTTCGATTCACTTCATCTTTGACGGAGTAGTGGGCTACTTCAAACAACTGATGCAAGTTAAAAAGGTACAATTCAAACGTGCGCTTACCGTAATTTTCGTAGCGTTGAAGCAGGGCGCTCAACGTCAATTCGGTATCTCTATTCTTGGAATAGAGCAATTGCATAACTTTAATACGGATATTTCTTCTTGATAACATTCAAATAACTTTTTCTGCTGCAAATATAAGTCTTTAATTGGAACTTCTATTTTGAAAGCACCAGTTTTTAAAAGAAACTTTAATTGTCCTTTTTGAAACGCTACCCCCTCAGTGTAAAGCGTCTTTTTTAAGTAAAAAAAGGGTTTTCTAAACGCTTAAAATTTGCAAATAGAATAGGGGAATTTTGGGATATTCATCGTACAGTTAAAATAAAATCGTGATTACTTTTATTTATCAGTTAAATTTGAATGGTAAATTTTGCCATAATATTCATCAGCCATGCGGTCAGAATCAAATTGTGGTGCGACATCTTTCATGGATTGTTTAATGATTTCAACCCATTTCTCCCGTTTTTTATAATACATCGGCACTATCGTATTTTCCAAAATATCATACATGGCTTCCACATCGTGTTTATCTTGAACTTCCAAAGGCAAATTATGGTCTAAATGTGGAATGACGAAGCTGTTTTTAAGGTCTTTTGCAAATTCGGGCACCCAACCGTCATCAATCGAGAAGTTGATACTGGCATTCATGGCAGCCGTCATTCCGCTCGTTCCAGAGGCTTCGCGAGAGAAACGGGGATTATTGAGCCACAAATCCGAACCTTGTTTCATCAATCTTGAAAGGCGCAATTCATAACCGATTAGGATAGTACAATTCGGAATATTTAAAGTTTTATGATGAATGCTATTAAAAACATCAATTGCTCCATAATCCAGTGGATAGGGTTTTCCTGCCCATATTACCTGCACTGGATGCTCGCTATTGGCAGCAATTTTTTTAAAACGTTCAATATCACTTAATATCAAGTCAGCTCTTTTATATCCCGCAAAACGACGCGCCCATACGATAGTCAAGGCGTCAGGATTTAAAACTTTACCCGTTTGGTCTTCAACTTCCTGTAAAAGTGCTTGTTTGAGTTCTTTTTTACGGCTCATTAACAACTCATCGTCATCGTTTTTTAAGGCTTTTTCTAAAACAGAATCCACCCAATATCTCTTATTTTGAGCATTTGTAATGTGCGTAATCTCGCAAATGCCTTCGAAATCTTTCCACATTTCTCGTGATACGTCGCCGTGGATTTTAGAAACAGCATTGGCAATTTTTGCCATCCTAAGTCCCACGAGGGTATGGTTAAAAGAACCGTCATTGCTTTTCCAAAGGTGAGCGATAGTATCAGGATTTACACCCGCTAAAAAACCGCTTTTTTTAATCAGTTCAAAATCGCTGCGCTCGTTACCCGCGTCTTCCGGTGTATGGGTAGTGAAAACAAGGCGTTTTTTGACCTCAGCAAAGTCGCCTTTAAACTTATTGAGCAGCCAAAAAGCTACGGGAAGCGGATGTGCTTCATTCAAATGATAGATTTCAGGCTCAAAACCCAGTGCTTCCAAGGCTTTTGCACCGCCGATGCCCAAAACCATATATTGCGCCAAACGAATCAGTTTATTGTCGTCGTACAATTTATTGGTGATAGCACGCATTTCAGCATCATTTTCCTCTGTATCCGTACTTAGTAAAAGCATGGGTGCCGTTTCAAATGTATTGGGTTCAAGTTTCCAGACTTTCACCACTACATTACGCCCCATGAAAGGCACTACCACTTTTACGCCCGTATCTTTCAAAAAATTATTGTATTTTACTCTGAAATCAACGCCCAGTGACCCATCGTGCTTGCGCATTTGGTCATAATAACCCCATTTCCATAGCATCCCAACGCCCACAAGGTTCTGTTTTAAGTCAAAACAGCTTCTCATGTGAGAGCCCGCGAGAAAGCCTAAACCGCCGCTATAAATTTTCAAAGGCTGATGAATGGCGAATTCCATGCTGAAATAAGCTACTGCTTTTGAATATTTTTTATTGATTTTATAGGTATGCAACATATCAAATTTATGGTTGTGTGGATTAAAATATTTTCCAATTTGAGCGCAAAGGAAAAGCAATTTTGCGGAAAATTTGGATTTTACAGCTGATTTTTAAAAAAAGACGCTTTTTGAGAAAGTTTAAAATCAAATTTTTAAGCGTTTTTGAAGCAATTTTTAATAAAAAAAGTTCGACTCAGATATGCTGAATCGAACCTTTTTTCTTTTAAAACTGCATAAAAGTCCTACATTATTCCTCTATAAAAGCAATAATCCTTTTAAAACATCGGGATTTTTAGCCAAGCGAAAATGGACATACCCCTCAGTAATTTAGAGCCTTGCATTGTCCCAGTTATTCACCACTTTTTCTGCGGCATCCAAAGAAGTGGTTTCGTCAAATCTATCGTGCACAAGCAGTAATATGGGTGTATCGCTCAGTCGTTTTTATGTCTTCATGCTCCAAAAGTTCTTGAATATAGCGTAAATCTGTGCCGCTTTCTAGTAAGTATTAAGTCATTTTCGATAATCGGAATAACAAAACTTCACACTGCTAAAAAGCACTACTTTCATCGAACACTTAAGCGCAATGAGTTTGTTAAGACTGTCCGTTTCAACTTTCAATAAGCATCGTATTTTACTTTTTTAGCAGACTCAGATTAGTTGATATTTCTTTGTAAACATTTTAGTTTCCTTTTAGGATAGCCTCTATAAGAGGTAAATCTTTTTTATACTGTTCTAAGTCCCATTTAATTCCCATTTCGCCTACATATTCTGATATTGAAGAAAGTCCAACCGATGCACGTCTTTTATCAACATTATCAGGGTCTTCAAGAGGTAATACATACGCTTCGTTAGTCTTGTAGTTTATAGAAATTTGGCTTCCATAAATTTGTTTTCTGCCTTGCCTTAAAGCTACACGGTCTTCCAATAATGCTAAATGATTCGCTTTTGCATTCCCATTTTTAACGGCTTCGCGCATCAATGGTAAATATTTTTCTTGAGTTTTTAAGTTGCTATGCTGAATAACCATAAAAATAGTTTTGTTTCCTTGGCTTCCGATTTTATCCTGACCCAACCATCCATATTTTTGAAGAATGTCTTCTACTTTTATCAAATTAATTGAGTCTTTTAACCTTGTTGAAGCCCAAAGCTGCTTGTATTCTCGTGAATCAAAACCATATTTAGTTCTGATATCATCAATATTATTTCTGCCATCTTGGTCATCTTTGTCAATTATAAACAACTGCGAAATTATAGAATTATAAGCTACTTCTGCATTTTTCGAAATGGAATGAATAAAATTATGGGCAATTTCGAAGTCGCTGCTGCGATGTAGAATTAGACCATTAAAATCGGTTATGATATAGGTTGGAAAAGCTTG
>JANMYC010001264.1:0-1657 GCA_031381715.1 Saprospiraceae bacterium | reverse complement strand
ATTGGTTGAATCTAAAATTGAAAAGGACTGCTGTATGCGGGAACCGATAAAGGCGCATTTTGGGTAACAAAAAACGATGGAGCCCTTTGGGAAGAAAACTCGACAGGACTTGCCAATAATTATATTCGGAGTATTTGCCCTTCTCGTTTTGTAAAATCAAGGGTTTATGTCGCCATGACAGGCATCAATTATGACGACCTTCAAAGTTACTTATACGTGTCAGAAGATTATGGTACACACTGGACAAGCATCGCCACAGGTTTGCCAAATGAACCCGTAAATGTGATTTTAGAAGACCCAACTGATGAAAATATTCTATATGCAGGTGGCTTGCGTGGCGTTTACATCTCCACGAATAAGGGCAAAACATGGGCGTATTTTGGTAATAATATGCCAAGCGCTGCCGTAGCCGACCTCGAAATCCATGAAGGGACGATGGATTTAGTGGTCGCAACACATGGCAGAGGGATTTATAAAATCAATCTGCGCCCCATTCATGCGATGGTCGCTAAAAATTTAGCTTTGGACAAAGACCATTTGTTTGAAATTACGGAAAGCCAACGACCGTGGTTCAGTGTTCATGGCGGCGAACCGCTGTATGAAACACTTGAAAAAACGGGTATTCCATTTTGGTTAAGTACCGCCAAACCCGTGACTTTATCCCTAAAAGACAAAGACAATAAAGAAATTTGGTCAACAACCGTACAAGGTCAAAAGGGCTTTAATGAATACCGTTGGGATTTGGTGGTTAAAAGCGTAAAAAGTAATTTACCCTACTTTGTGCATTACGACAAGTTTATTGAAGCGGGCAATTATACACTGTTTTTGTCGGATGGTAAAACGGTATTGGAGCAAGTTTTTATTGTAAAAGATGGGGTTTCGCCTAATAAAAGGTGAATTTGAGTTATTTTTATGTTGAAATAATGAGGGGTATCTAAATTATCAATACCCTAACTTAAGAAGTGATTTTATCGCCAAAACCCTTTTACGACTATTTTTGATTTTTCAAATTTTCCTTTCCCCAATCCCGAATTACCTTAATAACAGGAATTAAAGATTCTCCAAAAGGCGTTAATTTGTATTCAACACGCGGTGGAACTTCTGCGTAAATAGTGCGCTCTATAATGCCGTCTGTTTCTAATTCTCTTAATTGATTTACCAGCATTTGTTTGCTGATAAAAGGGCTTTCCCGTTTTAACAGGCTAAAACCATTCTAACCTTTGCTAATGCCAAAAATGATAAGTACCTTCCATTTTCCACCAACAAGGTTCGACACCACATTTGTGGGAGTTAAAATCTTTATTATTTGGCACAATTTCCAGTAGTCTATAATTTTAGGGGGATTGATAAAAACTCTATCGAAGTCAATTCATTAGATTATCCAACAAATATCGAAAGCATTTTCGACATTGGAGACATAAATACATATTCGGGTAAATTGAAATTAATATTTGCTGGTAACTTCGGAAATCTCTGATTTTACCTCAATCTGCAAAGTTTAAGTTGATTCCAATGGGTTTTAACCCATTGTTTTGAGTGAAACAACGGGTCAAAACCCGTTGGGATATCTAAAAACTAAGATTTCCGAAGTTATCAGTATTTGTGGTTTTCACGAAGGCACTATGGCAATGCTATCCGCTTTCAAGTATGTTTATTC
>JANMYC010000985.1:0-2470 GCA_031381715.1 Saprospiraceae bacterium | reverse complement strand
GAGTTTTGTTTTTTACGAAAACTCATTCATAATCGCCAAGGTTCTCCATTTAAAAAAAGCAAAATTTCACAATTCACAAATCATAACACACAACATCTTGACAAATTTGAAAAAAGCGATTTTTCCTATTTTTTCCTTAATTATCGCGGCTTACTGTGGAATAGCTGCAATGAAAGCCCTTACAAACAAGGCAAAATTTACTACTCCATGTACTGTGCGAACTGCCACATGGAGAATGGCTCGGGCTTGAAAGGCATTATTCCGCCACTGGCACAAGTCGATTATCTGTCAAAATACCGTTCTGAACTTCCTTGTATTATTAGAAAAGGTCAAAAAGGTCTCATAGTGGTGAATGGTATTGAGTACAATCAACAAGCCATGTTGCCAATTGCGAAATTAACAGAATTTGAAATAACCAATATTTTGAATTACGTGGGCACTTCGTGGGGCAATACTGAAAAACTCTTCACTGTTGAAGAAGTTCGTGACGGGCTTAATAAGTGCCAGTAATATATAAATAGTTGGGCTAAAATAACCGACATTTTCTTTTTTAAGTCGGGCTCAAAATTATAGAAAACTCTCCGCTCCGCTCCGTATTTTGTATAATTTTGAGCCCGACAGAAAATGTCGGTTATTTCTAAACGCCTACTTAAAACAATTTTATTAACATTAAAAACGTTAAAATGGCATAATTTTGCCTGTTAAATAGTTTTAATTTAAAAGAATTAGGCAATCATTAAATATTGATAATCAGTTTTTTACATTCATATAATAATTTTTACCGAATTAAACTCATGATGAGAAATTTTACTACGCTGACACTCCTGCTTTTGAGCTCTTATGTTACTTCGTTGCATGCCCAAAAATCAGGGAATTTATTTGATGTAAGTTATGTTCATGATATTCGATTTTCATTTGAGCAAAAAAACTGGATGGAAAAACTCGACTCCTTGCGCATAAACGGGGAAGAAATGCTCATTGGTAAAATCATTATTGATGGTACGCCTTACGATAATGTGGGTATCTCTTACACCAAAAGCCCAACTTACCAAACTGCTGGCAAGCGCAATCCGTGGTACATCAAACTCAATTATATTGATAAAAAGCAAAACCACCAAGGGTATAAAACTTTCACAATTTCGCAAGCTTTGCGTGACCCGAGTTTGGTGCGCGAGGTATTGGGCTATGAAATGGCGCGCAAATATATGCCTGCACCCTTAGCGAATTATATCAACTTGACGGTTAATAATGAAAACAGAGGCGTTCATGTCAATATCGAAGCCATTAATGAAGAGTTTTTACAAAAAAACTTCAATAATACTGAGGGGGCTTTCTTCCGTTGCGTCCCCGATAAATATACCGAAATAAAAGGCGATTGCGAGCACGTTTATGGTGCTTTGAAATTGCAAAAAGATGTCCGCTGCATGATGACCAATTTTGATATGGTGTCAAAAGCGGGTTGGGACGACCTCATCGAACTCACTCGAGTACTAAATGAAGACCCGCAAAATATCACGAGGGTACTGAATCTCGACCGCACCATGTGGTTTTTAGCTTTTAATAATGTAGTGGTCAATCTCAATGGTTACAATGGGCAATACAGTGGCAATTATTACTTGTATAGAGATGCCAATAACCAATTTAATTTCATACCTACCGAGTTGAATTTGATATTTGGCAGTTTGAAAAGCACCAGTGGCTCATCGGATTTGGATTTAAATGGTTTGATTACGCTCGACCCTATGCTCCACGCCGACAATGCCAATAAGCCATTGATTGCGCAATTGCTTAAAAATCCTGACTTAAAAAAGATATATTTTGCCCATATCAAGCAAATATTGGGTGATTGGTTCGAAAATGATTTGTATCGCCGTCGTGCGGAGGAATTACAAGGGCTCATCGTGCTGTATTACGAGCAAGATAAGGCACCACCCTACCCAATGGTGGATTTTAAAAGAAGCATTTTAGAAACGGTGGGCAGTGTTACGAAAATCCCGGGCATAGCAGAATTGATGACCCAACGCGCTCGCTTTTTAAAAAAATTACCGGATATGCTCGTCGTTCCGCCCGTAGTATCGGATGTGAATTTTACGAATCGTAAAAAATACTCCAATCAGACAGTTACCGAGTTTCACATAAAAGCGAAAGTGGATAAATTTCCGCGCCGAGTTCGTTTGTTTTACCGCCCGAAAGAGTCCACAGGTACGTTTACTGAAATCCAAATGCTCGACGACGGTAAAAGCCACGATGTAGAAGCAGGCGATAAAATATTCGGTGCAGTCATCAATCCAATGGGTAAATACTCTGGTATTGAGTACTATATCATCGCTGAAAATGCCGGTGCTGCGGTTTTCTACCCCGCCAACTACATCTCTGAAAAAGCGAAAATGACTATTGAAGAACTCAATAAATGATTATTGATTATTGATTATTGATTATTTGTTATTAATGCGGATAATGGTTAAAAAAG
>JANMYC010001168.1:0-2323 GCA_031381715.1 Saprospiraceae bacterium | reverse complement strand
GCCATCGAATCTATTTTGAAATATTCCACCCTTAATGACGCCGATAAAGTTAAAATTCAAGACAAAGTAACTCTTTTTGCCAATCAAGGTTTACGGGTTTTGGGCGTGGCTAAAGTGGAAAATACGAATATTGACTTTCCAAAAACGCAGCAGGAATTTTCATTTGAGTTTTTAGGTTTAGTCGGTTTTTATGACCCCCCTAAACACAATATTGAAAAGGTATTTAAAAAGTTTTATGATGCGGGAATCCAAGTTAAAATCATCACTGGCGATAGCCCTTTGACCACATTGGCTATCGCTGAACAAGCCCATTTCAGAAATACCACCCCCTCAGTAACAGGCGAAGATTTACTCAAAATGAATGATGATGAAATGGCTAAAACTGTGGCTGAAACCAGCATTTTCACCCGTATGTTTCCAGATGCCAAACTCAAAATCATCAATGCGCTTAAAAATAAAGGCGAAATAGTGGGTATGACAGGCGATGGCGTTAACGATGGACCCGCCTTAAAAGCCGCTCACATCGGCATAGCAATGGGTAAGAGGGGTACCGAAATTGCCAAGCAAGCCTCCTCTTTGATATTGATAAATGATGATTTCGGTAAAATGGTGGATGCCGTGGCAATGGGTCGAAAGATATACAATAACCTTAAAAAAGCCATTCAATACATCATTTCTATCCACATTCCAATAATTTTGACGGTGGCTTTACCTCTTATTTTAGGTTGGATATATCCCGCAATTTTCACCCCCGTTCACGTTATTTTCCTTGAACTCATCATGGGCCCTACCTGCTCCGTCGTTTATGAAAATGAACCTTTGGAAAAGAACAGCATGAAGCAACCACCCCGCCCGATGAGTGATACTTTTTTAAATTTAAAAGAACTGACTATTAGCATTATACAGGGTTTGGTGATTACCGTGGGAACGCTTTTCACATATCAATACGCCGTTCGGGAAGGCTACGATGAAAACCTCACGCGCACGATGGTTTTCACCACTTTAGTCATCGCAAACGTCTTTTTAACCTTGGTGAATCGGTCATTTTACTACTCCGTTTTAACGAGTTTTAAAAATAAAAACCGCTTATTAGTGGCTACAATAGCAGTGTCCTTAGGCTTACTTTTGGCTTTAGTTTATGTCCCTTTATTGGCTTCTTTTTTCAAATTATCACCACTCAATTATGAGCAAATGGGCATTTCCGTTTTGGTGGGTTTTGTGGTAGTGATTTGGTTTGAGGTGTATAAATGGATAAAAAGGAGGAAATAATACCTCCCCCTCAGTATTAACCCTTCAAACCCGCAATCAGATTAATCGTCAAAGCCACCACAAAAGTATTGAGCCCAAATGCCAATAGACTGTGCAATAAGACCAACCGCCTCAAGCGGCGTGAAGTGATTTCCACGTCCGAAACTTGAAAAGTCATACCGATTATAAAAGAAAAATAGGCAAAATCTATATAATCAGGCTTTTTTTCATTGGGAAAAACCAAGCCACCCGCGTGGGTATTGGGATTATCATTATCGTCGGTATAAAATAAATGAGCGTAGTGAAAGGTAAAAGAAATATGCACCATCATCCACGACAGCAGAATTCCTGCAAGAGCCACCGGCAAATAAATCAGAGTAGCCGTTTCCGTAGCTTCTTTTGACATAATAAGCAACAGCACCGTCACCATACTCGCAAACGAAGACAATACTATCAACAAATAGACAAATAAACGGCTGCCATCGTCCTCTTTAGCGTGCTGCCTTATCTGCCCACAGGTGCGGGTGAAAAAAATCAACCAACTAATCAAACAATATGAGAGGGCGAACATATCCCAAACAAACATAGTTTCAACCAACGAGTTTAGTCCTATATTTTGCACGAGCAAGTAAGCGAGAAAGGCGGTAACAACGCTAATAATTACCCGATGTATGGGATGTATATGTCTTAAAATACTGCCTAAAGTCTTCTTTTCTGTCATATCAAATGTATTTTACCGATTCAATTCAAAATTACCATAAAATTTCAAACCTTGATATTTTAGAGTATATTTTGAATTCTATTTTAGAGTAAAAAACATACTCTAAAAATCCTTCTTCTTAAAAACGCGCACCGCAAAATACAGTGGCACCACCGCCCATAAAACCATGACCCCAATGGCAAAACTCATCCCCAACGCAGAGCCGAAAAAGGCTTTGTATATCGCACCAGTGTAGCCCATCATGGCTGAAACGTCCATTTGAAGCATGACGAAAACGCGACCTAAATCAATGGGATTCAAGGCAGTAAAACCCAGCATGGCTTTTTCAAGGGGATAATCATTGAAGTTAAACAT
>JANMYC010001131.1:0-11027 GCA_031381715.1 Saprospiraceae bacterium | reverse complement strand
AAATAAATAAAGTAGGTTAAAGAACGACAATAAGAATGATTAAATGGGCTATTAATATCTGGGTTGTTTTAAATTTATAAATGTCCAATTGTTTTTTTTGAATTTTATAAAAATGAAAGCCCAAGAAAAAAATAATGAACCACAAAATTAAATGCCCCGAATCCACCAACCGCCAAGCAAGCACAATACAATTTTTTATAAAACCTTGAAAATCAACTATTTGAAAGGCATCTGCCCATTCTGAGCCGGGGAAATAGCCAATCCAGCCCTTTTTATAAAAGTGAAAACTGAAGAAACTCAAAGCACACAGCCCACCTAAAAGATAGGGTTTTACTAAATTGGTAATTTTACTGAAATGACTCGATTTTTCATTTAAACGGACATTTTTGAAATATTGAAGATACACTTGAAAAATAAAAAGCGCCGCTGCCACCATCATACCCCGCATACTTATCATGGATAAAAAGAGGATAGCTAAAGAAAGTAGAATATTATTTTTAAAATTATTTTCCTTAAAAATGCTGTTTAAAGCCAGTAAAAAAAAGAAGGCTAAAGGAATATCTGGCGAGACCAAAGCAGATTGACCCGCCATTATGGGGTTGATTTTGAGAATTAAAATGAAAAGAAAGGTCTGCCATTCGCCGAGTATTTTTTCACCGAACTTAAGGGCTTGCAATGTAATACCCATTAAAAAAGGTAACATACTTAAATGGCTGATTATAAGCGTTTTACCGAATATTTTCCAAAAAAGAGCTACGTACATCCCAAAAAAAGGAGGGTGTCCGCTGTCAATGGCATCAGGCAATAGAAGTGATGAAAAATCGTTTTCATAGAAAAAATGCCCATGTTTGGAGGCTAATTGAACCGTATCCCAGAAGAAACCGTTATTTCGCACGTACAATGTTAAGCCAATGTCATATATCCAAAAAGGAATACAAAGGAGCACCCCCCTCAGTATTTTACTCAAAACAAAAGCCTGCGCAAGGGGATACATGAATCGGGCAAAGTAGGAACGGAATAGATTTTGCAGCATATAAAAAATATAAAATATCTAAAAATATTTTTTGAGAAGTAAACAGGCATTTAAAAATAATATACAATTTTATGAGCCTACTCAAAAAGAAAATGATGGTTACTAAGCAGTTGGGAATATAAAAACCACTACGTACCGAAAATGAGTTACAATGTACGAAAATCAGTTGTATATTTGTCTCTTAAAAATAAAACTCAAAACCTGTTAGAAACCCTTTTGTTGTGTCAAGAAACCTCGTCATCATACCCACATACAATGAAAAAGAGAATGTCATCAAGATAATTGATGCAGTTTTTTCATTGGAAATGCCTTTCCACGTTCTGATTGTAGATGATGGCTCACCGGATGGTACCGCCCAACTCGTTAAAAATCATAAGATTATACATTCTGAAAAATTACATCTGTTAGAGCGAAAAGGTAAATTGGGCTTAGGCACGGCTTATATTGCGGGTTTCAAATGGGGGATTCAGCAAGGCTATGATTATATATGTGAGATGGATGCCGATTTCAGTCATAAACCAACCGATTTGGTGCGCCTAATTAAGGCTTGTACTGAGGGGAGGGCAGATATGAGTGTCGGCAGCCGTTATGTGCGTGGCGGAGATGTCAAAAACTGGTCTTGGGATAGGATTTTATTGTCGTATTGCGCCTCGTGGTACGTCCGTATTATAACGTGGATGCCGATAAAAGACCCGACGGCGGGCTTTGTATGTTACTCGCGCACGGTTTTAGAAACCATAGATTTGGATAAAATCCGCTTCGTGGGTTATGCTTTTCAAATAGAGATGAAATATGCCGCTTTTTCACTGGGTTTCAAACTCAAGGAAGTGCCGATAACTTTCGCGGACAGGGTAGAAGGCGTTTCAAAAATGAATACCAGTATTGTGAGCGAAGCCTTAAAAGGTGTTTTTCAGATGCGTTGGGCGAGTCTTTTTGATTCATATAAAAAACAAGAAGTATCTCCTTCGGTGGAGGTTTTAAAATAGGGAAATTTCAAATTCCAGATTCCAGATTCCAGATTCCAAATTTCAAATTCCAGAGATGCCTGCTGATAGGCAAATTTCAAAAAAGCGGTGATACCCCTCAGTATCGCCGCTTTTTTTAATGGAAATGAAAAATTCTTACCACTTTTTACCACCCATTCCTCATTCCTCTACATTATAAAGAGATAATTCCTCGCGAATGGTCTCTTTCTCCTTTTCATGCACCTTAAAATGCACTTTTTATAACTTTTCAAAATTTATTTCTATACTTTTTTCATTTTTTAAAAATGAAGTAAAAGTTTTTTCAAAAAAATAATGCGCATTTTTAAGTGCATTTCTAACAGATTAACTGCTATTTTAAATTAATTCCTAGCAAATTTCATTATTTTTTAATGTTTTTATCAGAATGTTAAAATGTGGATAACTTTTTGTAAAAAAAAAGTGGGAAAAAGTGGTAACTTGTGGTAATTATTCATACTTTTGAACTATAAATCAGTGAGAGAGAGTCGCGAACAATTTTTAAGAGGAGAAAATACACTTCTCACATTATGAAACACCAATTTATTTTTATTCAAACTCGCGTCTCTCTCTAACTTTTTTATGCAGGATATATCTCAAATGGGGTTTTAAATTTCGTTTTTTTTAAAAAATAAAAATAAATCCCTCAACCTTTATTTAAAAGATGCAGAAATTGCTCGGGGAATTTGATTGTACGATGGATTCTAAAGGAAGAATTCGGGTGCCATCGGGTTTGTTAAAACAACTCGGCGATGAAGGTCAATCTTTTGTAATGAATAAGGGCTTTGAAAAACATTTGACACTTTATCCACTGGCTGTTTGGGAGAAAACAGTTAAAGAATTTGAGGTACTCAATCAATACGATATAAACACGCGTAATTTTTTACGCCGTTTTCATAATGGAGCTACTTCGGTGGAAATAGACGACCAAGGAAGAATCTTGATTGCGAAACGGTTAGGTGATTATGCGGGATTAGAAAAAGATATCATACTGAATGCTTTTGGCGATAAAATAGAAATATGGGACGCTCAAGAGTATGAAAGCATGATGAATGACAACACTGTGAATATGTCTGAACTTGCGCAAAGTGTGTTGGGCGGAAGTCAGTAACAAAGAAACTACTGCTGAATAGGGCAGTGAGACGTTTTGGGTATCCGAGGCGAATAATTCTATACCAAAATCACCACACACACCACACACACATTGAAACCTGTAATCTTACAATTTAGGAAAGAAGGCGTATAAAAACGCCTTCTTTTCCAAGCTTATCAATATATCTGTTTTGAGTCTTGTTAGTAGTTTGGTTAAAATAAACATTGCTATCTTTTTAAGTCGGCTCTGTAAAAAGTAAAAAATACTTCGCTCCGCTCCGCATTTCTTATTTTTTACAGCCCTAAGATAGCAGCACTTATTTCTTTACGCCTTTTTACATTCTCCAAAAGAAGCGGTGCAAGACTCAAAACAAAAACAAACACTTTTTATTGCTCCGGATTTCGGATATTTGCTTCTCACTAAATGCCGATTCCGGCAACCGAAATCTGAGAATGTCTAAATCAAATTATCATACAACAGTTTTATTGAAAGAAGCAGTCGAGGCTTTGACCATCCAACCTACGGGTACTTATGTAGATGCTACATTTGGCGGGGGGGGTCACAGTCATCTGATGTTGAGTCATTTGGGCGAAAATGGTCGCTTGATAGCCTTTGACCAGGATGATGATGTGCGGCAGAATTTGATAAATGATCCTCGTTTTACGTTTAATAGCCATAATTTTAGGGATTTGAAGCGTATGTTGAAATACGGCGGTGTGCGTAAAGTGGATGGCATTTTAGCAGATTTAGGCGTATCTTCGCATCAATTTGATGAAGCTGATAGGGGGTTTTCATATCGTTTTGATGCTGCTTTGGATATGCGGATGAATCAGTCAGAAGGTAAAACGGCAGCCGATGTTTTAAATACTTACACTGCGGAGCAATTGCAATCCATTTTGAGTGAATACGGTGAGGTGCGTAACTCTCGGACATTGGCACAGGCACTTGTGCAAGCGCGGGAGGGCAGGCGATTTCAAAATATTAGTGATTTGATGGCGGTGTTGACATCCCTCAGTATTGGCGACAAAATGCGGTATTTATCGCAAGTTTTTCAAGCATTGAGGATAGAAGTGAACGATGAAATGGGTGCTTTGAAAGATTTTTTGCAGCAATCCTTAGAAATGCTCGCCGTTGGTGGGCATTTGGTGGTGATTACATTTCACTCTTTGGAGGATAGATTGGTGAAAAATTTCATGAAATCGGGTAATTTTGAAGGCGAGTTGCAATCCGATTTTTACGGCAATATCAGCCGCCCGTTCAAAGTGATTACTAAAAAGCCGATTGAACCATCAGCCGCTGAAACCAAGGCGAATCCGAGGGCGAGGAGTGCAAAGATGAGGATTGCGGAGAAGGTATGATGTATTATAATTATTATGGTCACATAGGGCTTCACCCTATGCTAACATATTTCGCCCTTTCAGGGCTTGTTCATTTGTGTATTTTATACATTTCAGCCCTGAAAGGGCGAAATATATCAGCATAGGGTAAAGCCCTATGGAAAATATTTAATTATCAATTAAAAAAATGGCAAGAGCATTAAAAGATTATGCACACGTTGGGACAATGATTTCTGAATGGATATTCGGGAACGTGCCTTTTGTGTTTTTTCTATTCTTTTTAACTCTAATTTATATAGCTAACGCAAATTTTGCCGATAAGCAGCAACGCCAAATCCAGATTTTAGAGAAAGAAATTAAAGATATGAAATGGCGATACAATTCTGCTAAAGCGGATTTGATGTACGATACAAAGCAATCAGAAGTTGAGAAAATTGTTCAACCTTATGGTTTGCGAGCGACAAATCAAAGAACAAAAAGAATCATTATTGATAAATGAATTTCAGAGTTCAAATTCCAGATTCCAGATTTCAAATTTCAGATTTCACGCCTGAAATTTGAAATCTGGAATTTGAAATCCAAAATCCTAAATAAAAAGTGGCATTAGTCAATTTTAAAAATGAGGTATTAGTTAGGGTCTATGTTGTGACTCTTTTGGTCTTGATGGTGGCTTTGGTCATTATATTCAAGGCGGGCAAACTATCTCTAAAAGAAGGAGAGTTTTGGCGCAAAGAAGCAGCTAAAAAAACGATGGCTTATCGAGATGTACTCGGTGAGCGGGGAAATATATTGTCAGAAGATGGGTCGTTATTAGCTACCGATATTCCTTATTTTGATGTGTATTGGGATGCAGCTGTGGCAAAAAAGCGGTTAAAAGAAGACGAAATCAGGTTGGGTTTGGACTCATTATCCATGTATTTGGCTTATTACATCGCGCCTCAATCCACGCCAGGTGATTGGAAGGATTTTTTATGGCAGGAACTCAATAGAGGCTCTCATTATTCGCTCATTGCTAAAGAGCTGACCTACGATAAAGTACAGCTCTTAAAGACATTTCCCATTTTTAGAAATGGAAAATACAATGCAGGTTTGATAGTTAATAGAATCAATAAACGGTCACACCCTTTCAGGATGCTTGCATTGCGGACTTTGGGTTATGTAAAAGAGGCTGAAACGGCAGGGGAAAAGGATATTGCAGTAGGTTTGGAAGGACGTTTTGATAAAATACTGAGTGGTGGTACTGAAAAAGTATTGATGCAACGCGTAGGCAACGAAATGTGGTCGCCTGTCAATGATTTATCGGATATTGAGCCACGCAATGGAGAGGATATTGTCACCACTTTGGATATCAATATTCAAGACATTACCCAAGCGGCATTGATGCGTTCGGTCATGGCTTTTCAAGCAGAACACGGATCCGCTATTGTTATGGAAGTTAAAACGGGAAAAATCAAGGCTGTTGCCAATTTAGGATTGACAAAAGAAGGTTATTGGGAAGATTATAATTATGGTATTGGTATGCCGATTGAGCCGGGTTCTACTTTCAAATTGGCGTCCATGATGTCCCTTTTAGAAGATGGTTTAGTGAAATTGTCGGATACTGTGGATATTATGAACGGTCGTAGAGCTTATTTTGATGCTGTCATGGAAGACCATGAACGCACCAATAAGACCTTAGTTACTGTGAAAGAAGCTTTTGCGGCATCTTCAAATGTGGGCGTATCTGGGCTTTTGTATGACAATTATCAAGCAAAACCGGCGGCTTTTATTAAGCATTTAAAAGATTTTTACTTGACTGTTCCTACGGGTATAGAGATTGAGGGCGAAGGTGCACCTTATTTCAAAGACCCCAATAATCCAGCCGATGCTTGGAGTGGTATCACTGTGCCATGGATGAGTATCGGTTATGAACTAAAAGTGACGCCATTGCAATTACTAGCCTTTTATAACGCAGTGGCGAATGATGGTACTTTGATGAAACCTTATATGGTGAATTCTATTCAACAATTTGGCGATATTAAAAAGATATTTAAACCCCTCATTGTTAAAAATAAAATAGCTACTAAAGCCACCCTTGAGCAAGCGAGAGAATTGTTGGAAGCCGTTGTAGAAATGCCGGGCGGTACAGCCTATAAGTGGCGTACTTCTCAATATCGCTTTGCGGGTAAAACAGGTACGGCGCAGTTGAATTACGGTAAAAACAAAGGTAAAGACCACACAGGCGGCTATCAAGGCTCATTTGTGGGTTATTTTCCCGCTGAAAACCCGATTTATTCGTGTATTGTGGTTATATCTAAGCCCAAATCTGGTTTTTATGGTGGTATCGTAGCGGCGCCAGTTTTTCGTGAAATTGCCGATAAACTCATGGCAAGCAATATCGCCTTGAGTGAACCCATTAATGTGAAAGGTAAACCCGTTGCCTCGGCTGCCACATTGCCCGATGATGTTGGTTATAAAGATGATTTGGTGAAAGCATTGACGGCTTTTAAAATGAAATATGAAATCTTGAATAAAGACGAAGATTGGACAAGCCTAAAAGCTAAAGGTGACACCATCAATATCACACCCCGCAATTTATTGACTAAAAAATCCATCCCCTCAGTAGTGGGCATGGGTTTGAAAGATGCCTTATATATTTTAGAAAATAGAGGATTAAAAGTGCAATTCAGTGGATATGGAAAGGTGGTAGCGCAATCCTTAAACCCCGGTGGACAAGCACAAGGGCAGGTGATTTCTATTAAATTGGAGTAAAAAACTTTACTTACGTATGATGCTACAAATGTAATTTTTACTAAAAAATGAATTAATTTAATATTAAAACACATAAAATTTAAAACATGAATAAGCTTTTTTTTTACATTATTTTTTTTCAAAGTTTTACTTTATTTTCTCAAACATCTTATGGCTTACGAATAGGCATATACAATCCATTATGGGATGCGGATAAAGAAAATAGTGCTTTTATTTCTAAATACTTAACTAAGAGAACTAGTATGGAAATGAGTCTTATTGCTGAAAAACAGATTAATAAAAGACTATTAATCCAACCGGAGTTTGGTGTTATAGAAAAAGAGACTTTAAGTAAATTTGAAACAACTTTTGGTATTCAAGGCGAAAAATTAAGGACATTTTCGACTGAATTAGCTTTGATGTTAAAAGCCAATTATGAAAAAGGGATTTCAAAATTTAATTTCATAGCTGGGCCATTTACCAGTTATACTTTCTCCGGTAAAACTATTCGTAATTATTTTTATCCGAATAAACCAAATGTGTCAATTAGTTATCAGAATATAGGAGACATTATAGACGCTGATTTTGAAAATCGTTATAAAAGATTATCCGTTGGGTATCAAGTAGGGGCTTCTTTTAGCTTGAGAGTAGAAAAGTTTCAGATATTCTTCGATGGTCGTTATAGCAAGACCTTGAATAACATAAGTACAATATCAGGAGAAAATATAAAACCCAGAGGAATTATGATTCAATCAGGCTTTTTATTTTCTAAATAGATGACCTCTGAAAACGCCAATTTTAACATACTTTTTAAATCGTTTGTTAAAAGTTTTAAAATTTTGAAAAAATTAACCGAAATACTGAGAGCCAGCCCCGATTACTCGGGGGGTATTAAAACGCTCCAAACACAAGGCAATATGGATATTTCCATTGCCAATATCGTGTTTGATAGCCGTAAGGCCGAGGAGGGAAGTCTATTTGTGGCGGTACGCGGCACGCAAGTAGATGGTCATAAATTCATTGATAAAGCCGAGGGGCTTGGGGCGATTGCAGTCGTGTGTGAGGAATTACCCGATGCTTTGGATGCTGATGTGGCTTATATTGTGGTGGAAGATGCGGCGGCGGCGTTGGGTCTATTGGCAGCGAATTTTTATGACAATCCTTCTGAAAAATTGAAATTAGTGGGTGTCACGGGTACTAATGGTAAAACGACCATTGCGACACTTTTATATGACCTTTTTACGGGTTTGGGCTATAAATGTGGCTTAATTTCGACTGTTGAATATCGAATAGCGGGTAAAATTATCCCTTCCACGCATACCACGCCTGACCAAATTGCGCTCCAAAGCCTTCTTGATACGATGGTTACCGAGGGGTGCGAATATGCTTTTATGGAGGTGAGTAGCCATGCTGTGGAACAAAAACGCATTGCGGGATTGCATTTTATAGGCGGTATTTTTTCAAATATCACGCACGACCATTTGGATTATCATAAAACCTTTGATAATTATTTAAAAGCAAAAAAAGCCTTTTTTGATAACTTGCCAAAAGCAGCTTTTGCTTTAACCAATGCCGATGATAAAAACGGTAAAGTCATGCTTCAAAATACCAAAGCCACTAAATATGCTTATGCTTTGCGTCGAGTAGCGGATTTTAAAGCTAAAATACTGGATAATGGTATTTTGGGTTTGCAACTTGATTTGGACGGACACGAGTTTCACGCCCGTATGATAGGCGAATTCAATGCTTATAATCTCTTGGCGGTGTATTCGGCTGCTGTTTTATTGGGCATGGATAAAGTGGAGGTTTTAACAATATTGAGTAATTTGAAAGGGGCAGAGGGGCGTTTTGACTATATCCATGATCCCAAACGCGATATTGTGGCGATAGTGGATTATGCCCACACGCCCGATGCTTTAGAAAATGTGCTTGAAACAATTCAAATTTTACGTAAAAAAGGACAACGCATCATTACCCTCACGGGTGCGGGCGGCGATAGAGACCCCGACAAACGCAAATTTATGGGTAAAATAGGGGCAACAATGAGTGATTTATTGATTTTGACGTCCGATAATCCGCGTACTGAAGACCCCCTCAGTATAATCGAACACATGAAGGCTGCCTTGACGCCTGAATTAATGAATAAAACGCTCGAAATTCCCGACCGCCGACAAGCCATCAAAACGGCGGTAAAAATGGCACAAAAGGGCGATATTATCCTTTTAGCTGGTAAAGGACATGAAAAATATCAAGATATAAACGGCATAAAACACCCTTTTGATGATAAAGAAGAAGTGCTGAAGGCATTTTAAGATAAATGTAAGTATTCAAAAAGAGGTTACTACACAAAATTTTATAGAGAAAAAGTGTTGAACGGTGGCTAATAATGAAAATTATTAGTTACCGTTTTTTTATGGATTATTTTTAACTTGCATGAAAGTTCAAAATTTTTAACCAAACCAATTTTTAAATGAAAATAAGACTCTTACTGGCCTCGTTGTTATTCGTTTCCGTTTTAAATGCTCAAAATAAAGCACCTCAAAGGAGTGAAGGAGAAGGACCTTACACCCAACTCATCATCAGAGGCGTGACGCTTATCAATAGCACGGGCGCGCCGCCGATTGGGCCTGTGGATATCGTTGTGGAAAAGAATAGAATCAAGCAAATTAAAACGGTGGGATTCCCCGGTGTGCCCATTGATAGCGCAGGGCGACCGAAACTCAAAGCGGGAGGTAAAGAATATGATTGCGCAGGGATGTATTTGTTACCCGGTTTTGTGGATATGCACGGGCATATTGGCGGCAAATCGCAAGGTGCAGATGCCGAATATGTCTTTAAATTGTGGATGGGGCATGGCATTACCACCATTCGCGACCCCTCGGCAGGCAATGGTTTGGATTGGGTTTTGGATGAAAAGAAAAAAAGTAATGCGAATGAAATCACTGCGCCCCGTATATTGGCTTACACGGCTTTCGGCATGGGCTTGGATGATGCTGTTGCGACGCCCGAGGAGGCGCGAATATGGGTGCGTGAAAATGCTAAAAAAGGAGCCGATGGCATCAAATTTTTCGGTGCAAATCCTGATATAATGGCTGCTGCTTTGGATGAAAATAAAAAATTGGGTTTGCGTTCAGCTTGTCACCACGCTCAAATGGACGTGGGTAGATGGAATGCTTTGAACTCAGCAAGGGCGGGTTTGACCACTTTAGAGCATTGGTACGGCTTGCCAGAGGCTCTTTTTGCTGATAAAACGATTCAGAACTATCCCCCTCAGTATAATTACCAAAATGAGACGAATCGCTTTGAAGAAGCGGGTAAATTATGGAAACAAGCGGCTCCACCATTTTCAGATAAGTGGAATCAAGTGATGAATGAATTATTGAAATTGGATTTTACACTTGACCCCACTTTTAATATTTACGAAGCCAATCGTGACCTCATGCGCGCTCGTAATCAAGAGTGGCACAATGAATACACGATGCCAAGCCTATGGCGTTTTTATATGCCGAGCCGCATTTCACATGGCTCATATTGGAATAATTGGGGAACTGAGCAAGAGGTAGCTTGGCGTGAAAATTACCGCCTCTGGATGGCTTTTGTGAATGAATATAAAAACCGTGGTGGACGGGTCACAGCGGGTTCTGATTCGGGTTTTATTTTTCAATTATACGGTTTTGCTTACGTTCGGGAGTTGGAATTATTACGTGAGGCAGGCTTTTCACCGTTGGAAGTGATTCGTTCGGCAACCTTGTATGGGGCACAAGCTTTGGGCATGGATAAGGAAATTGGCTCCGTGGAGGTAGGAAAAATGGCAGATTTCGTCATTTTAGAGG
>JANMYC010001111.1:0-2230 GCA_031381715.1 Saprospiraceae bacterium | reverse complement strand
GGCTCGTGTTTTGACCAAATAATGGGTGCATTCCAATTAAAACGGTATTTAATATCTTTGGCATCGCGTCCCAAATATTGAATCGGGGCCGCCATAATACTTGTTCCCGCTTGCGCTTTTGTATCCAAAACCTCGATTGTGCCTTGATAACTGCCGCCTAAAACATAACGCGGGTCGTCGGGATTAAAAGCTAAAAAAGCACTTTCACCACCCGCTGAACTTGTCCAACTGGAAGTTGAAATATGTCTGCTGCCCAATTCTCTATGCGCTATTGAAACCGAACTATTGTCTTGTTGACCGCCATAAATACGGTAGGGGAATTGATTATCAACGTTAATTCTGTAAAATTGAGCCGTTGGCATGTTGTTTTGAGAACTCCAAGATTTGGCATAATTGAAAGAAATTGCCGCGCCACCGTCATCAGCAATAATCATATTTTTTGAATCCTTGGGATTGATCCACAGGTTGTGATAGTCACCATGCGTACCCGAAATATTGCTCCACGTTTTGCCGCCATCCGTAGAGCGCAACGAAGGCGCACTCATCACATACACTGTATTTTCATTCAAAGGGTCTATGAATAATTTGATATAATACCATGACCTTTGTATCAAACGGTGATCGTCTGTCACTTGCGACCATGATTTGCCCGCGTTATTTGAAACGTACAAACCACCCGCTTCTTTTTCCCAATCGCTTTCAATTAAAGCATACACTTTTTCAGAATTGGACGGACACACTGCAATCGCCATTTTACCCATTTCCTTCGGCAACCCCTCAGTCATTTTCTCCCACGTTTCACCGCCATCAACGGATTTATACAAACCACTTCCGGGACCTCCGCTGATTACTTTCCAAGGCAATCTGCCGTGTTCCCACATCGAAGCGTAGAGAATGCGGGGATTATTAGCATCCATGGACAATTCATTGCAGCCCGTTTTTTCATCCACGAACAACACTTTTTTCCAAGTTGCGCCGCCATCAGATGATTTAAAAATGCCTCTTTCGGGCGATTTACTGTATAAAGCACCTTGTGCCGCCACAAAAACGGTATTCGGGTCTTTGGGATGAATGACAATTCGGGCAATGTGTTGAGTAAGGTCAAGCCCCATTTTTTTCCACGTTTTGCCCGCATCCGTTGATTTATAAAGCCCTGAACCTTTGCCGCCTGAACTAAAAAAATCCGGGCGGCGGCGATGTTCCCACATAGAGCAGTACAATACTGAGGGGTTAGTCGGATCCATTGCCAAGTCGGCAGCACCCGTTTTTTCATCTACATAAAATATCTTTTCCCAAGTTTTGCCAAAATCCGAAGATTTATAAATGCCTCTATCGGGGGAGTCATTCCATAACGCCCCTTGAACAGCCACATAAATAATATTGGAATTGGTTGGGTCAATTTGGATATTAGAAATGCGCTCAGATGTAGGCAATCCCTTGAATTCCCAAGTATTACCGCCGTTTTTAGTCACATAAATGCCCGTTCCGACGCTTGTAGAGTTGCGCACCCAGCATTCGCCCGTACCGACCCAAACGGTGTCAGGATGGTTTTGGTCAATGCAAATTTTGCCGATGCTTTGAGGATATTCATCAAAAATAGGGCGAAATGAAGCACCTCCACTTTGTGATTTCCATACGCCGCCATTGGCACCGCCGATGTATAAAATAGCTGGATTTTTATTCACACCATCCACATCGGATACGCGACCACTCATCAATGCGGGACCGATGCTGCGCGAGCGGATACCGCCAAAGCTCACCGAACGCGGCGTATTTTCAGGCTTGATTTCAGGATTTTGTGCTATTGAAAAATTAATAATCAATAAATTAGTAGCCATCAGAATGAATGACTTTAGAAATGTAATGGTCTTCATCGTGTCATGTTTTTAATTAAAAATAAACAATTTGGTTGGAAATTGAAATTTTGCTACAATCTTAATAAAGAAAGAGTAGATACGTTTTCAATAGTATCAAATGAATGCTGCGCAAACTTTGCAATCACACATTTAAAACTGTATTTATTTCGACGAATGTTTATTTTATGGAAGTTAAGCGATTGAGAATGTCGGTCGGGAGCCACATCCGAAATCCCCAATCCAAAATGGGAAGGGGGGAATAGGCAAAAAAAAAACCGTTCCGAGTAATCGGAACGGCTGCGTAACTAAACAACAAGAATGTATAAAAATTAACAAACTCTTTCACGTATATAAGACCACAAAGTTGCTCTTTT
>JANMYC010001099.1:0-9347 GCA_031381715.1 Saprospiraceae bacterium | reverse complement strand
CTGTTTCACCCCATTTTGAATTGAGTAATATTCTACACTGTTACAGCTAACTAAACTCAATAGAGCTAAAAAAAGTAGATTTTTAAACATTTTTGACATTTTCATTGTGATAGTGTTAAATCAATTGACCCGTTTTTTAAAAAAAGTTGCACAAAAGTAAGATTAGTTTTCAAATGATTTTTTTCATCATTAACAAAAAATTTTACCTTAAAAATTAGAATGATACAGATGTTTTTTGTTAATTTTAAATTCTAATGAAAGCAGTGAAATAGGACAAATTTTATCTTTATCGAGATTATTAAAATAAAATTTTGTTATTTTTAATTATCTTACTGAAAATTCAGACGAAACCAAGGACCCCTCAGTATGATTGTTGCTTTCGTTGATTTATTGAAATTATATATATATCCTAAATTGCTTGATTTTTTCGAAAAAAAATCAGGTCAAATAGTCTTTTTTTTAAAAAACTCAAATAAACTCGTATCGTAAATGGCGACAATGGAAGTGACGAAAGATTTAATTAGCGATGCTTTAAACAAATATTTTGGATTCGATAAGTTTAAAGGCAGGCAAGAGGAAATCATAAAAAGCGTTTTAGAAGGAAATGATACGTTTGTGATTATGCCGACCGGAGGAGGAAAATCCCTTTGCTACCAATTACCCGCTTTGATGATGGAAGGTACAGCACTGATAATTTCCCCGCTTATTGCCCTCATGAAAAATCAAGTGGACTCTATTCGTGGTTATTCGGATGGTGATGAAATAGCACATTTTTTGAACTCATCTCTTTCAAGAACTGAAATAAAAAAGGTCAAACAAGACATCACGGACGGGCACACCAAACTTCTATATGTTGCCCCTGAAACACTCACTAAGGATGAAAATATAGAATTTTTTCAGAATACGAAAATCTCCTTTGTAGCCGTAGATGAGGCGCACTGTATCTCGGAATGGGGACATGATTTCCGCCCTGAATACCGCCGAATCCGCACAATGATAGAAACCATAGATAATCGTGTGCCTATCATTGCCCTCACAGCCACAGCAACACCTAAGGTGCAAATAGATATTGTAAAAAGCTTAGATATGCACGGTGAAAACGTGTTTATTTCATCTTTTAATCGCGATAATCTGTTTTATGAGGTACGCCCAAAACCGAGTAAAGACGAGCAAGTGCACAAGCAAATCATCCAAATTATCAAGGAAATACCTGACCAATCGGGGATTATATATGTGCAATCTCGAAAAGCTGCCGAAGATATTGCCAAAGTTTTGGATGTAAATGGCATAAAAGCCGCACCATATCACGCGGGTTTGGACGCCAAAACACGCGCCAATACGCAGGATAACTTTTTGATGGAAGATATAGATGTTATCGTGGCGACAATCGCCTTCGGTATGGGTATTGACAAACCCGATGTACGTTTTGTGATGCATTTTGATATTCCAAAATCCATTGAAAACTATTATCAAGAAACTGGTAGAGGTGGTCGTGATGGTTTGGATGGGCGTTGTATCGCTTTTTACAGTTATAAAGATATTACGCGTCTTGAAAAATTCCTGCGAGACAAACCCGTCTCCGAGCGTGAAATGGGTATGCAGCTCATGGAAGAAATGACGGCTTACGCCGAGACCACGACTTGCCGCCGAGAGTTTTTGCTGCATTATTTCGGTGAAAAATACGATGCCAGAGATTGCAATAAAATGTGCGATAATTGCCGTAATCCAAAGGAAAAAGTCAATGTACAGGAGCAAATGGCCATTGCACTCGAAGCCATCGAGACTTTGAGCGAGCAATACACCATTAAAATGGTGGTGGATTTCATTATGGGTAATGAAACCAAGGAGATTAAGGATTTCAAATTCAATAAGCTCGAGCAATTTGGCTTAGGGAAAGGAAGAAATGACGTTTTTTGGAATTCGATTATCCGTCACGCTTTATTGAATGATTTTATCTATAAAGAAATTGAGCAATATGGTGTCCTTCATTTGACGGAAGAAGGTAAAAAATACATGGAGCAACCACGCGAACTCATGATAACTCTGAATAGAGACTTCAATGACGTGGATAATGATCCCGAAGAAATGCAAGCCCGCCCAGCTGCACTCGATAATACGCTTCTGAAAATGCTCAAAGATGTGCGTAAAACGGAAGCTAAAAAGAAAAACGTACCACCATATATCATTTTTCAAGACCCAAGTCTTGAGGATATGGCGACGCAATACCCCATTACGATGGAGGAATTGGCGAAAGTTAGTGGTGTTTCGGCAGGTAAAGCGCAGAAATACGGTAAAGCATTCATTGCTTTGATTGCCAAATACGTGGAGGAAAATGAAATTGAGCGCGCACAGGATTTTGTCATTAAGCAAGTTGCCAATCAGTCAAAGACCAAAGTTGCCATCATAAAAGGTACAGATAAAAAAGTACCGCTCGCAGAATTGGCGCGTCAAAATCAAATGAATTACCACGAATTAATGGATGAATTGAACATCATCGTCACTTCGGGTATGAAACTTAACCTTGATTACTGCATTGATGATATCATTGACGATGGCGTACAAGAAGAAATTTATAACTTCTTTATGACTTCCGAAACGGATAATATCGATGAAGCTTATAAAATTCTGAAAGAAGATGACGAAGAACTCACCTATGAAGAGGTTCAACTTATCCGCCTGAAATTCCTTTCAGAGGTAGCGAATTAACAGGAGGCGTTTTATGTTACCTTTAATTAAACGGGTATTTAAGCCAACCTACATATAAAGGGGTGTATAACAAATTCGCAAATGGTAGGGCATCGCCCCGACAGTTCGGTAGAACTATCGAAAATGATTAATTTATATCGCGGCAGAGCCGCAAAAGAATTAAAAGTTATGCGGCTCTGCCGCGACCAAATCTTAATATTTCGGGTTTTGCTACCGAACTGTCGGGGCGATGCCCCTTGCTACTAAAGAATTTGTTATACACCCTTATAAAGTGCAAAAGCTGTATTTTTTTAAAAAATACAGCTTTTTTTACTTTGTTCCTAAAATTTTCAAATAAGCGTTAAACCACTTTCCGAATAAGGCATGAGTACCTCAGATTCTTTCGGTAGCTCAGTAATAAGATAGCTGATTTCGCTCAAATCGGCTACTTTCAAGCGCATTGATGAGTTTAATTTTTCAGAAATAGTGATAATGGCGGTCTTTTTAGAGGATTTGACCATCGCTTTTTTGACTTGAACGGTTTCCCAATCGGAATCAGTCAAACCATCAATGGTGTCAATCGCATTCGTTCCCATGATGCATAAATCGGCTTTTACTTCCGAAAGCTTTTGATTGACTTCGCTGCCAATGGTCATTTGGCTATATTGCGACATTTTACCGCCCATCATGATGGTCTCGATATTGGGTTTTTCAATCAGTTCCATAGCTGTAAAAGGGTTAGGCGTCAGAAAAGTAGCCCGCAGTGAGTCTGGGATAAGTTTAATCACTTCCCGAATGGTCGTACCGCCGCCAATAATAATCAGCATCCCGTCATGAATGAGGTCAATGGTTTTTTGAGCAATAATTTGTTTATCGGGTAGGGCATACACATCGTCGCGATGTGCGGTGGGGTGGTAAGTGCTAATCATTGCTCCGCCCCGGACTTTAATGATTTTCCCCTCAGTTGCCAACTCATTTAAATCTCGCCTAATAGTATCTTCTGATACATTCGTGATGTTCGATAAGTCGCTGAAAGTCACACGAGTATGTATATTGACTTGTTTTAAAATGATGGCTTTGCGCTCATTTTTAAGAAGACTGACACTCATAAATTAGTTCAATTAAGTTGGCAAATATAGTATAATTATGAATTGAGAAGGCTTAAAATAGAGTACAGAAATTCTATATTTTACTCTCTTTAGTTAAAAGTACGAAATTTTTTCAAACTTGCAATATTTGCAAATTATTAATTTTTGTTATTGATTTTATATTTTGTTTTTAAAACTTTTAGCTAATATTATTTCATTATTTTGAAAAATAGTTTATTGAAATATTTTATTGGAAATAATTTCAATAAAATATGCAAAAAATTATAGAGTATCGGAATATTTATTTTAAATTCGTTGCAAAATTTGCAATATCATTATTTAAATAATACTACTTCCAACCAATCCAATTAAGAAATTAATCTAAAGAGTTTAGTTAGTTGACCAATTATAAATTTCTAACGCCTTGTTCTCAATCGAGAGTAAGGCGTTTTTGTTATTGTTAAACTTTAAATACCTTTGCAAAACGAACAATTTAATTAAATATCAATAGTTACTAATCCAACTTACTCGTATCAAAATGGTTTTTACATTTATTTCAGATTTAATAAAGCGTAAAATAGTACGCGACCAGCGTGCACGCTGGAATCATCAATATGCTCGAGGCCAATGGGAAGGGCTTAAAGATGATGTAGAACTTGAACGACAAGAAGTCGTGAAAGAATATTTTTTAAAATACAAAGGGGAGGGCAGCTTAATCGAATTTGGCTGCGGTTACGGCGTGCTTCCCGACGTGATTTTTAAAAGACAACATTACTCACACTATTTGGGCGTGGATGTATCGGATTTTATCATCAACCACATTCAAAAATTAGCTGATTCGAAGCACAGCTTTGAAGTGGGTGATATTGATAGCTTTAATTATAAAAAAAAGTATGATGTGGTACTTTATAATGAAGTCATCAATTACTCAAAAGATATTCCTCTGATGCTAAATGATGCCTACAAAAATGGCTTGAAAGAGGGAGGGATTTTTATCATCAGCGTTCATGAATTCAAGCGCAGCCCACAGATTTGGGCAGATATTCACAAAACTTTGGATGTATTAGAGTCTCGCATCATTGTCAATTCTCGGAGTCGTTGGCAGGTGGAGGTTTTGAAAATGAAATAAAATTCCTTTTATAATGCAATATACTGAGGGGATAGCCCCCTCAGTATTGAGTATTCAAAATCACCATTTTTTAAACGGTAAAATAGATAAAGCTGAATTAAAATATCGGGCATCGCCGGTGACTTCTTCAGCTATCCAATGTGGTATTTCAAACGTTTCATCTTCGCTGTTAAGTTCAATCTCGGCGACGATTAATCCCTCATTTTCTCCTAAAAATTCATCGATTTCCCACGTTTTACCTTCGAATTCCACTTTAAAACGCCATTTGATTATGTTTGAAACGGCAAAATTATCCAGTAACTCCATGGCTTCTTCACGTGGGATGGAGTATTCGTATTCAAGTCGAGTTGCCCCAACGCTTTTTCCTTTTATAGTTATGAACCCTTCAGTATCAGTTGCCCGCACTCGGATGGTTTTCTCAGCTTCCGTCAAAAGATAGCCTTGGCGATAATAATTGCCCTTGCTTTTTTGAGTTTTTTGCCAAACCGTTTTGTCAACAAGGTATTTTCTTTCAATTTCTAAAGGCATATTTTCTTTCTTTTTAAAAATTTTATCCTAAAATTTGTTTTAATACTGAGGGGTATGTTAACGGGTGATTTTATTATTGTATAAATGACACTTATTCTATAATTACGCAAATATAAATTCTATATTTATGTTTTATTCTTCAAATGGGAGAATACCGTTATTTATACTCAATTTTCATTCATTTAAGTTCGTAACTATGCCTCACTTTACTCTCCATTTTAAAAAGCCATACATTTTGTTTGGCCTATTTATCTGTTGTTTAAATCTTCAATGTATCTCTGATATTGAGCTGAAAAATAATTTTGCAGGCTCTTTTGTGATAGTGGATGCTGTTTTGAAACAATCACCTAATGATAATGAATTAGATTCCACAGATTTTAAAGTCAAGTTAAGTACAACATTAGTGACAGGTACGGGCACATCTGCTTATCAAGTGCCTATTAAAAATGAAAAAGTGGAGTTGATTATAAATCAAAACACAACTTTAATTTTAGACCAGACTTCACCTGGATCCTATTATTTAAAGGATAGAGCCTTATTAAAAACAGGCAATTCTTATCAATTGCGCTTTTCAAATGGTGAAAAAAAGTATGAGTCTACAGTAGAAACCATGCCTGATTCAGTATCTATTGGTAAAGTTTACACTGATTTTAACTCTAAATCTTCTGAAAAAACGCACCAGCTTTTTGTGGATTTGAATGATATCCCACAAATCAGAAACTATTATAGTTGGACTTACCGAATATTTGAAAAGCAAGAATATTGTGCTCAATGTTATACTCAATCTCGTGGGCCTGCATTATGTAGTGAAGATCTCTATCCATTGACTGGAGCGAAGGTTAGTATTAGCCTGAATTGCACAAGTAACTGTTGGGATATTTTACGAGATAAAACAGTCAATTCGCTATCTGATTTATATTTTGATGGTAAACCTTTAATAAAAAAAGAGATAGGGTATGTTCCTTATCATTTTAGTCAAGGATGTTTGGTAGAAGTACAGCAGTTTAGTATAACCGCGTCTTATTACAATTATTTACAACTTTTAAAAAATATCTCAAGTAATCAAGGCGGATTGGTAGATACTCCCCCTGCTATTTTAGTTGGAAATGTGCATAACATTAAGGATAATTCGGAAAAGGTCTTAGGCTATTTTACGATTGCCAATGCTTCAAAAAGACGTATTTGGTTGGATCGCAGAGATGCTTCTTCGGCGGGAATGGCACCATTATCTTCCATAAATCTATCTGTACCACCTCCAATTGGAAATACAATTCCTTTGCGTCCATGCGTTCAGAGTGATACTCGTACAAATAAAATGCCTGTAGGCTGGAGAAATTAGTTAAGTGATAATCGCATCTTTTGAAAGGTTCAAATGTCTTTTTTATTCAAATAGCAAAATGAAAAATACCATTAAAATAAATTGTTTTTTTATTGTTCTTTTTTTAGCACTTTTTTCTCAGACACATGCCCAAAGTTTTATTATAAAAGGTTCTGTAAAAAATAAAGAAGGGAAGAATATTGCTGGAGCCAGTGTTAGAGTTGATAGTAATAATTATGTCTATGAAACGGATTCTTTGGGGAATTTTATAGTTTCTGCAAGTAAGGGCTATCACTCCATCGAAATAAAGTTCCTTAGTTTTTTAACTGAGCGACCATTTATCAAAGTAGTAAGTGACACGACTATAATTGTTACTATGACTGAGGTGGTCAATCAGCTTGAACAAGCCATCATTACTGCCGATAGAACCACCGAAAATATCCGAAAACCTGTTTTGGGAGTCCTGCAAATCAATAACAAAGTGCTCAAAAGAATCCCCGCAGCCTTTGGTGAGACGGATTTACTGAGGGGGTTGCAAATGTTGCCTGGGGTTTCTACAGTGGGTGAGGCATCTAATGGTATTAATGTGAGAGGAGGTTCTACTGATCAAAACCTTTTACTTCTGGATGATACGCCTATTTTTAATCCAACGCACATGTTCGGTTTGTTCTCGGTTTTTCCACCTGATGCAGTGAATAGAGCAGAGTTGTACAAAGGCAATGTACCTTCTCGATTTGGTGGTCGGGCATCCGCGGTTTTGGACGTGGCTATCGAAAATCCCGCTTTGGATTCTTTAAGATTTGAAGGTGGTATTAGTTTGATTTCAACGAGAGCAACCGTGAATACGCCCATTATTAAAGGTAAAATGGGCATTTTAGCCAGTGTAAGAGGCTCATTTATGGATTTTTTATTGCCCATCGTTTCAAAAAAGAATTTTGAAGATACACAGGCGAAGTTCGGTGAAACGTGTGTGAAACTCAGTTATATCCCCAACGTTAAAAATACCTTTTTTTTGACGAGCTATTATTCAAAAGACTTTTTTCAAACGGGTTTGTTGGGAACTATCGGGAATATCAATTCTAAAATCACTCAAAACGACTACAGCACCTTGAATTTTGCTTTAAAACATTTTCATACTTTTAAAGAAAACTTGAGCATGTCCACATCAGCCATTTATGTGGATTACAAACCTAAATTGATATTGCCAGAAGTAGGCGTGGATAATAAAGTGGTGTTTCAATCAAGCGTAGGTTTTCGCCAATTAAAATCCAATATTGATTATTATAAAAAGGGGCATCAAATGAAACTGGGTTTTACCGCTTCGTATTATTCGATTAGCCCGGGTGAGTTAGTGCCCAATAAAAGTCCAACTATCAACCCTTTAACATTACCGCTTGAAAAATCGCTTGAAACGGGGCTATTCGTGGAGGATAATTTTGATATTTCAAGCCTTATTTCGGTATCAGCGGGTTTAAGATATTCTTATTTTATGAATTTTGGACCCTCAGATGTTCGGCTTTATAAACCTGATTTGCCCTTGTCAGATTTGTCAGTGAGCAGTGTAAAAACATATAATTCGGGTGAAATTGCTAAAACTTATGGTGGATTTGAGCCACGCTTAGGATTGCGCTATACATTAAATAAATCCTCTTCATTAAAATTTGCTTATAATATGATGCGGCAATACATCCAAATTATAACGAACACGACTACGCCCTTACCTACATCGCGCTGGAAAACTTCGGATGAGCACATAAAGCCCGTAGTGAGTCAGGCGTTATCCATTGGATGGTTTAAAAATTTTAGTGAAAATCGCTATGAAACAACCCTTGAGGCATACTATAGAGCCACTGATAATATTTTGGATTATAAGCAAGGGGCTAATTTATTGCTTCAGCCGTACGTGGAAACTGAATTGCTGGAGGGTATCAATAAATCATACGGTGTAGAATTTATGATTGCTAAAAAGAAAGGAGAGAAAACGGGCTGGTTGAGTTACACCTATTCTCGCTCGTTGAATCAAGTCAATGATGGACCAGAGTTTTCACAGCGCATCAATGACGGCAAATGGTTTCCAGCTAATTATGATCGCCCTCACACATTAAATGCGTTTTATAACTACAATTTTAATAAGTTTCATAATTTTTCATTCACTTTCACCTATAGTACTGGGCGACCTTTCACAAGCCCAAAAGGTGTTTTTGCTTATCAAGGTACATCTTATCCGTTCTTTGATGAGCGTAATAATAGCCGCATACCTGCATACAACCGTCTTGATTTTTCGTGGAATATTTTAACGACTGTAAAAGAGGGTAAGAGATGGAAAAATTATTGGTCAGTTTCGGTGTATAATATTTATGGGAAAGGCAATCCATATTCAATTTTTTATAAAGAGCGCAAAAGTTATACTTTGAAAATATTTGCAGTGCCGATATTTTCACTGGCTTATAATTTGAGATTTGAATGATAGACCCCTCAGTATTTTTAATGGTTTTTAGCCTTTTTAATTTAGGGACAAAGTAAAAAATAAACTACCCAAACCTGCCTTTGTCGGCAGACAGGTTGGCTATATAATTTCTTTAATCAAGGCAAATTTTTT
>JANMYC010001092.1:0-8292 GCA_031381715.1 Saprospiraceae bacterium | reverse complement strand
TTTGTATTTGGATCCGAAGCGGATTTATCCTGATTTTGCCACCATGATAAAAGCTGAAAAACGCCTTTCTGCGGATAAGCGGATGGATATGGTGAGCATTGTTACGCCCAATCACGTGCATTTTGCACCAGCTAAAATGGCTTTGGAAAATGGGTTTCACGTAATATGCGATAAACCACTGAGTTTCAGTTTGGATGAAGCTTTGAAGTTGGAGAAAATCGTTGAAAAATCAGGAATGCTCTTCGCTTTGACGCATAATTACACGGGTTATCCGATGGTGAAACAAGCCAAAGTAATGGTAAAAAATGGCGATATTGGTAAAATTCGCAAAGTGGTGGTCGAATATCCGCAAGGATGGTTGTCCACAAAACGCGAAGATGAAGAATCCAAACAAGCCTCGTGGCGCACTGATCCGACAAAATCAGGGATTGCAGGTGCTTTGGGTGACATTGGTACACACGCCGAAAACCTTGCGGAATACATCACTGGCTTGAAAATTCAGCAACTTATGGCGGATATCAGCATCTTCGTGGAAGGGCGGCAGTTGGATGACGATGCCAATGTTTTACTTCGTTTTGATAATGGTGCAAAAGGTGTTTTACACTGTTCTCAAATATCAGCAGGGGAGGAGAATGGCTTAAATATTCGTATTTGGGGTGAAAAAGGCGGTTTGGAATGGCATCAGGAAAACCCGAATTCTTTAATCATCAAATGGTTGGACAGACCCAAGGAAATACTCCGCACGGGTCAAGGTTTTCTTTATCCTAAAATGCCTCCACCGGAAGTGGCGAATGCCCACACACGCATACCAGGCGGGCATCCAGAAGGGTATTTGGAGGCTTTTGCGAATGTTTACCGCAATTTTGCGAAACACATTCAAAACCATTTGGAAGGCAAGCCACAAGACCCAATGTACGACTACCCCTCAGTATCGGATGGTGTACGAGGCATGAAATTCGTTTATAAAGTGGTGGAGTCCAGCAAGAAGAATCGTTGGATTGATTTTTGATTTCAAGAAGAAAAAGACTATAATAATAAAGATTTAAAAAATGTTTGTTAATGTTTTGGGAATATTGCAAAATATTTAATAAGTTTGACTTTATTATCGGAGTTCATCTAAATTTTGACAACCTAAATCTATCGCATGCAAGTACATTTACAAATTAAATCTGAATCGCATTATGAGAGGGTTTTGGATCGTGTCTTTCGCTTGATGCACAAAAAACTCTCTAACAACTCTCCTGAGGCTAAAGAGTTAGAAAAACTTTCATCGCTTGTCGAAGATTATGAAAGAAAGTACTATCCTTTGGTATCAGCGTTGTAAAACGGTATATGAGAGTACCCCTCAGTATATCGAGCCGTTTTTCTTAAAAATCAGATGTCCGACCTCTTGAAAGGAGTCGGACATCTTAAATTTGACCATTATTAACTAATTTAAATATATGAAAACTATAAAAGGACCCGCTATTTTTTTAGCGCAATTCATGGGCGATGAAGCCCCATTTAATTCACTTGAAGGGGTTTGCAAATGGGCTGCTTCCCTCGGGTACAAAGGCATTCAAATCCCAACTTGGGATGCTCGTTTGATTGATTTACAATTGGCTGCCGAATCGAAAGGGTATGCACAAGAGTTGAAGAGCAAAGTGGTTTCTTTTGGCTTAGAAATCACGGAATTATCCACGCATTTGCAAGGGCAATTGGTGGCGGTTCATCCGGCTTATGATTTGATGTTCGATAATTTTGCGCCAGACGAAGTGAAAGGAAAACCCAAAGAACGCCAAAAATGGGCTGTTCAGCAGGTTTTATGGGCAGCTAAAGCGAGTGAAAACATTGGTTTGAAAGCCAGCGTGACGTTTTCAGGAGCTTTAATGTGGCATACTGTTTACCCTTGGCCTCAACGCCCGAAAGGACTTGTGGAAACGGGTTTTAAGGAATTAGCTAAGCGTTGGAAACCTATTTTGGATGCTTATGATGAATCGGGCGTGGATTTGTGTTATGAAATTCATCCGGGCGAAGACCTCCACGATGGCGTCACATTTGAGATGTTTTTAGCACAATTGAAGAACCATAAAAGGGCGAATATTTTGTATGATCCATCGCATTTTGTGCTTCAACAATTGGATTACTTGCAATATATTGATTTTTACCATGAAAGAATTAAAATGTTTCATGTGAAAGATGCAGAGTTCAATCCTTCGGGTAGAGTGGGAGTGTATGGAGGGTATCAAGATTGGGCTAATCGTGCAGGCAGATTCCGCTCTTTGGGCGACGGACAAGTTGATTTTGCGGGTATTTTCTCAAAATTATCCCAATATGATTACGAAGGTTGGGCTGTTTTGGAATGGGAATGCTGTATTAAATCACCTGAACAAGGTGCTGCTGAGGGCGCACCTTTTATTCAAGACCACATTATCAATGTAACTGAAAAAGCTTTTGATGATTTTGCGGGTGGAGCTGCGGACGAGAAATTGAATAAAAAAATATTAGGATTGTAAAATTATAATTGGATAATAAGGTGTCACAAAAACGACTATTCTGTTCGCAGAAATAGTCGTTTTTGCATTGTTGAAAATGGCACTTGGAATAGTTTTAGAATATAGTCAATTTAGTAATCTCATGAATTTTTCAATCACTAAAATCAAAACAACTATGCCTGACGTGGCCATTAAAGGAGTCGAGAATATGACTCTACAACAAATCCAAACAGAAGTTAATTCTGGCGCGAAATTCATTCTATTTCAGTATTGCATCTCCATTGGCATCATGACATTCCGTCGCTCAAGTGCTATCTACTTGATTCGAGAAGGGGAATCGGTATTTCAAAAAGGATTGAAATACACGCTCACTACGTTTTTCTTAGGCTGGTGGGGTATTCCATGGGGGCTTATTTACACGCCTGCGGTGCTTTACAAAAACTTGTCGGGTGGGAAAGATGTTACGGAACCCGTAATGAGCCACTTCCAAGAGAGTATGAATGAGCATCTTGATTTGGCTGAAGCGGCTTAACTTATTTTAAAAAGTTTAATTTTAATATTAAAATTTCTAAAATAAATAAGTTTTCATTTTATAAACTTCCCGAAAGTCATATCTTTCGGGAAGTTTTTTTTTATGTAAAAATTTTAAAATGAAGAAGTTTAAAACAGCACTGTTATTAGTTGGTTTTTTAATGGGGATAATCCACTTAAAGGCTCAAAAAATCACTCAAATACTGAGGGGTACAGTTACGGAAGCCGTCACAGGCAATCCCATACCCGAAGCCTCTATTTCATTAAACGATGGTAAAACAACTGCGGCAACTAATTTATCGGGGCAATTTTTATTGGATAAAACACCCGTCGGGCGCTATCGAATGACTGTGAGTTCGGTGGGATTTCAAACGATTGTTTTGACGGATGTTCTGGTGGAATCTGGTAAAGAGGCTATCGTGAATATCACTTTGCGCACCTCCAATACTGGATTAGATACTTTTGTGGTGGTGGGACAATTGACGGATAACGAAAGGGTGAGTTATCCCTCCGTAGCCGTTATTGAAAAATTGCGTTTTCAATATCCTGCCACTTACGCCGACCCGGCGCGCTATGCATCCTACGCAGCGGGCGTAACTACGGACAATGACCAAGCCAATAATTTATCCATCCGAGGGGTGTCGCCTAATGCTTTGCAGTGGTATATGCAGGGTGCTGAAATTGTGAATCCCAATCACCTCAGTAATGCGGGTACTTTGAGCGATAGAGCTTCTGTAAATGGTGGCGGTGTGATGATATTATCCGCCCAATTATTGGATAAAACGACCCTTTATCAAGGCGCAATGCCCACTCAATACAGCAATGCTTTGGCGGGGGCAATAGATATGCAACTGCGCAAGGGCAATGATGAGCGCCGGCAAAGTACCATTTCGTTGAGTTTAATCGGTTTGGATGCGGCTACTGAGGGGTATTTTTCTAAAAAATCAAAAGCGTCTTATCTGGTCAATTATCGATACGCAACGATTGGTTTATTGAGTAAACTGGGCGTACCACTCGGAGATGAAGCGATTAATTACCAAGATGTGTCTTTTAATATGACCTTTCCAACCCGTAAAATGGGCGAATTCAGTGTTTTTGGCATTGGAGGAACGAGTGAAAACCTTTTTGAAGCCAAAAAGTCAACTGAATGGAAGGTAGATAAAGACAGCCAAGATATCAGCTTTCACGGGCGCATGGGGGCAATGGGAGTGAAACACAAGGTTTCTTTGGGTAAAAAGATGCAATGGAAATCCGTTTTTGTCGTCTCTGCTTTGGATAATGAGCGCGAGGCGGTGGGGTATAATCGCAATGCGCAACCGTCCATCGTAGAAACGGTGAATAATAAAAACTCAAAATATTTTTTCAGAACGGAATTGGAGCGTAAAATGAGTCGAAATACTGAGGGGGGTATTGGTATCGTGATAAAAGAGGAATCCGTGACCAATAGTACAATCTTGAAAAAATCATCCGGCACCACTACTGTATTGGCAGATGGTGCAGGGCTATCAATTATTCCTTATGCGGATATTTCGGGTAAAATAGGTGAGAAATGGGCATATAAAGTGGGTGCAAGAGGGGTTTATTTTGATTTTAACAGCCTTTTTTCATTAGAGCCTTCGGCGGCTTTGAATTATAAAACCACTAAAAATAGCTATATTCAGTTGAGTTATAGCCGTCAAAGTCAGTTGATTCAGCCACAATTTTATTTTGCTAAAAATGAAAAAGGGAATTATATCAATAAAAACTTGGATTTCGTGAAATCCGATAACGTGAGTTTGAGTTTTAATAAAAGATTTAATAACGATGTTCGGGCTAATTTAGAATTGTTTTCCCAGTCATATTATAATGTGTATTTTCAATACATCAATAATCCGGGCATCATGGCAGTATCTTTATTGGATGATTTGAATACCTTGAACACTATTTCATCCGCTAAAGGAAATGCTGAAAGTGTAGGCGTTGCTCTGAGTTTAAATCAAAGTACCGAAAAGGGGTTATTTTGGCAATTGAACGGGGCTCTTTTTAATGCCCGTTTTAAAAATGATGCGGGGATTGATAGGAGTTTGAGTTATAACAGTCGCTACACCGCCAATGTTTTATTGGGTAAAGAATGGGCGCGTGGGGCTGAGCGCAACAAGTTTTTTGGCGTCAGTGGGCGCGTTGTACTGAGGGGGGGCTTCTGGACTTTGACGAATAATTCGTGGGCGCAAGTGAAGGATTATTTCAGAACTGATTTAAATATTTACTATAAAAAACACCACGCCAAATGGCAGTCAACGATTCAGTTGGATATTCAGAATGTGACCAATCGTGAAAATGAGTGGGCGGTGGTGTACGATAATTTGAAAGGTAAAAATGTGCCCAAATTGCAATTGGGTATGATTCCGAATTTGACTTATAAAGTGGAGTTTTAATTTATTTTTACCACAAAGGTCACAAAGAGGCACAAAGTTTTTTTAAAAGCCCTTTGTGTTTCTTTGTGAACTTTGTGGTAAAAACACCAATAACTATTTTTTAAAATGAAGATATTAAACATCGTTTTGAGCATTTTATTCGTCCTCTTTGCCCTCGTGCAATACAACGATCCTGACCCCTACATTTGGGCGCCGATTTATTTATTTGTGGCGGGTGTTTGTGGCGCGGCTGCTTTCAATCGCTATGATAATCGTGTGACTTTGGCGGGTACGATTGTCATCGGTATTTATGCCTTATTTTATGTACCTGATTTCGTTGATTGGGTTAAAATGGGCATGCCGAGTATCGTGGAGACCATGAAAGCTGATAAGCTTTATGTGGAATTGACTCGAGAGTTCGGTGGTTTGGTGGTGTGTTTGGTGGTTTTATTGTGGCAATTGAGAAGAGGAAAAAAGCTATAATTTCAAGTTAAAATTAAGGAAAATCTGTTGCCTTGGGTTGGGGTAAAAAGTGATGATTTGATAATCGGTATTAAAAATATTGGTCACTTTCACATTGGCATCCAAATAGATTTTTTTAATGGAAAAAGCCGTCCCGATAGTGGTGCTCCCGATTGTGAAAGGCTTTGTCCAACTGCTGTTATCAGTTGTTGAAAAGCGGCGACTGGATGCGGACTGATTGTATTGAAAATAGAGTTTTTTGTAGTGAATAGAAGCTGACGCATTGCCTGAATGAATGGGCGTGTACAAAAGCTGTTTGCCGTTCGCATCCGTGGATTGTGCGAACTGATAATTGATATTAAAATGGCTTAAAATATGGCTTTTTTGATAAGTCAGTTTATAAAAAGTCTCAAAACCCCTTGAAAAAACCTTGTTCAGATTCGAAGGTCGCCAAACACCTTCGCTATTCGGTGCCCATTGAATCCAGTCTTTTGTTTTAATCATAAAACTCGTTAGGCTGATTTTTGAAAGGAAAAAGCCCCGTTTTACCTTTAAATCCACGCCCAATTCACCACTGATGCCATTTTCAGCTTTTAAATCGGGATTGCCCAAACGAGCCCAATACAAATCATTGAGTGCGGGTAAGTTATAGTTTCGTGAAATCGACCCCCTCAGTATCCAAGCCGTTTTTGGGGTTTGAATAGCGTTAATATGAGCATTTATTTCCCTTTGAAATCCCAAACTGCACGTGAACGGAATCAAGCGATTATCCACCAATTCCTGTCTTGCCGCGAAGCTAAAATCCGTTTTAAAAAGATTAAAATTGAAGGCTGAAAAGGCTGCAACGCGTTGACGCTGATACTGTTTTTCGAAATTATTAGTCACGGCGGTATTGTTAGTCCAATTCATACCCACCCGAAGAGCGGCTTTTTTAGACCATTCTATATTGTGTTCCACTTCGCCAATCGTGGTTTTGACTCTATTGCGGCTACTGTCAACGACATTGCTTCTATAGAGATTATCCTCATCAAAATAAGCAACACGGGCTTTAGTGACGCTATTTTTTTGAAAAAAAGACCATTCGGCGGCTATTCGGCTGTGTGCATCGTCCAAATGGGCTTTATCGTTTTGGGCGGTCATTGTTGGGGCGATTCGCCTATCGTTGCGGCTTTCCCATGCATTTATCTTTAAAAAGTGGTTTTTACTGATATTAAAAAAGAAACTGCCCGTGAGATTGAATTTTTCAAAAGCCGCATTTTCGATGTATTTCAGTGGTTGTCCTATTTCAGCGGTATTTTTATAGATAAACATGTTTTTGGAGGCTTGGTGCGAGAGCCTAAAAGAAGCGGCTACTTTTTCATTGCCAGTTGAAACTTTTAAACTTTGACCTAATAAGCCATAACTTCCACTTAAAAGCCCGATTTCGCTGTGAAAACCCTTTTTATCTTGTATATCATTGTCCAAATAAATCGCTCCGCCGATGGCTCCGCTGCCATAAATAGCCGAACCTCCACCAAACTTCACGCCGATTCGCTCGAAAGCTCCCGTTTCACTGAGGGGTAAATCCACCAAACCGTTGAGGGCGTTTTGAATATTAAAACCGTTCCAGATGATGGCGGTATGGCTGCTGCCGGTGCCACGCGAAGAAACGGTTGCCAAACCCGTTCCATAGGCTTTTATACTGAGGGGGGTATTGTTTTGGAGGAAATCAGATAGATTACTATTTTTAAAAATGCGTAATGTAGCGGAATCGAAATCCAATTTGTTTTGACCGATAGTAAAATGGTTAAGCCTTTGGGACGATATTTCGATGTGCGGAAGGATTTTTACACTATCAGACTGAGCAAATAGGGCAAATGGACATAGGATAATAAGGTGTATCAGAATTTTCATGGTGCAAATATAAGTAGAGGAAAACCGCAAAATTTGTTAAAGTTTACCAAGAGGAAGGATTTTTAATAAAATATGTTAATATATTGTTATTTAAAATTTACTTAAATTTTTCGTTGAAATGTTAGTGTCAGTACAACACAAAGGGTTAAAAGAGGAAAAAAATATTAAAAAAGGGGTAGGAGGCAATTTATTTTACGAATATTTAAATAATTCTAATTTGAATTTAAATATTGCGATATGAAAAATTATTAAAAGAAAATTTTGTGAATAAAATTAATTTCGTAACATTGCGTAACAATCAGCTTTTCAAGCAAGCAGCTATTTGAAACTTTTAGCGTTCTATCCTGAGGGTTTTTATTTTCAAAACTTGCATTAATTGTCAAGGTGACACATACAAGTTTGAGCTTTTTTATCTTTTAATAAGGTCATTTTCGAAAGAGAAAACCTAAAAGATAATCAACTATATTGATTGGTTTTATTTATTTTAATGCTCATTCATTAACAAACTCTTATCTATTTAACATGGTAACTAAACTTAA
>JANMYC010001090.1:0-2410 GCA_031381715.1 Saprospiraceae bacterium | reverse complement strand
CCCCAAGCTTCGTCTAAGCCTACGGGTGTGGATTCAATGATTTTTTTAGTTTCATCAGCCAGCCATTTACTGCCATTGGCGGGATATTGAGCATCAAAAAGGGCTTTTGGAAAACCACCGAAATCGTGTATCGTTTTTGGTTTTTCCATCGCCGTTACGAAAGTTCCTTTGGTCTCCCAATGGGCAGAAACCATCAAAATAGCGGTTGGTTTCGGAATATTAGCGGCTATATTTCTCCATCCCCTCGAAAACTCATTGTCTTCTATGGAATTCATGGGGCTGACATGTCCGATGAAAAGAACGGGCATTATTTCATCCTGTTCTTGCATGTCATCGGTTATCGTTTTAAGCGAACTTAATGTTGTCATTGCGGTTAGTCCTATTACGGATTTTATAAAATCTTTACGACGCATTTTTAGAAGCTGTTTGAGTTATTATTTTTTGATAGAAATTGAATTGTTTTTAGCCGAATTAGACTTTAATTTTTGAAACATATACGGACATACGTTGAGAAAATTTAAGTCTAGGTCGGTTGAAAAGAAACGGTTTATACGAATAATAATAACTCAAACAGCTTCTTAATTATTTTGCAATTTCAAAGCATAAATATACGAAACTGAAAGGATTCCTAAAAAGATAAGTGGCGCAATTGCCATTGAAACTGGGTCACCACTTGAAATATGTGCATACGCTGCAGATACAAAAAACAGCGCAAAACCGAAATAAGCGAACTGCTTAATGTTGTTCGGAATGATCGGTAAAACCAGAGCAAATGCCCCTAAAATCTTAGCAACGCCCAATTGTTCTCTAAAATAATCTGGAAATCCTAAATGGGTAAAAGCGGCTTTCATTTCAGCATTGGTGAAATAATTGAAAGCACTAAAAAGCATCATCACGCCAATTAAACCTGTACTAACCCAAAAAATGATTTTGTCTTTTTTCATCTGAAATTAAATTTTTTGATTTTTAATATTACTATTGTATCTTTGCTAACTAAAAGTTAGTTAATTACTAATAGTATGTAAAGATACAAAAGTTTCCTGCACATAGACAAGAAGGCACTTAACGGTCTAATACTTACTTGAAGGAAACTATTATTGAAAATCAATGAGTTATGATGGAAAATATTTTAGAAAAAAAACATGATCAAAGTAAATGCGTCATCCGAACCGTATTGGATAGGTTCGGAGATAAATGGTCAATATTGGTTTTGATGGTTTTAGGGGATAAAAAAAAGATGCGTTTTAATGAAATCAATAAATATATTGATGATATTTCACAGAAAATGCTCACGGTCACCTTGCGCACTTTAGAAGCTGATGGCTTGGTAAAACGGACAATTTATCCCGAAGTGCCGCCAAGGGTAGAGTATGAAATAACGGAATTGGGTAAAAGTCTTGTGCCTCATATCACTAATTTGGCCACTTGGGCTGAGGAGAATTTGGCGGAAATTTCAGAATCAAGAAAGAAATTTGGTTTGTAAAATATTAAATCTCGTATGTCCCTAAAAGCCCTTAAAAATGGGTTTTATACTGAGGGGGCAGTCGGTGCATACGTTAGGGAAACTTTTAAAGTTTCCCTAACGTGAAATCATTGTGTACAAAATTATGATATATGGATTCTACGTTACAGCTTATCGACCTTTTAAAACTTGAAAAAATCGAGGAAAATATATTCAGAGGTCAGAATTATCAAGCACCTTGGGGGCGTGTATTTGGCGGTCAAGTATTGGCTCAATCTCTTCACGCTGCCTACCAAACGGTTGACCCAGAGCGGGCTGTGCATTCATTGCACTCTTATTTTTTGCTGTCCGGCGATTTATCGTTGCCCATTATTTTTAATGTAGAACGGATACGCGATGGAGGCAGTTTTTCAACGCGTAGGGTAGTGGCGGTGCAAAAAGGCAGACCTATTTTTATACTTTCTGCTTCATTTCAAAAAGTTCAAGATGGTTTAGAGCATCAAATTGAAATGCCCAATGTGTTGCGTCCCAATCAGCTTTTAACGGATGAGCAGCTTGTGGAATCGCTTAAAGAGAAATCGCCCAGCACTTACCACCGCTACGCAATTCCACGACCGATGGAGTTTCGCCCAGTAGAGAATTTTGAATTTGTGGATTCTCAAAATGCCATTCCATATCGCCATATTTGGATAAAAGCCAAGCAAACGATTGATGTACCTTTGAGTATGCACCATCAATTATTGTCTTATATTTCGGATTATAACCTTCTTTCAACCGCCATGTTGCCCCATCGAGCGACTACTGCATTTGAGCAAGTCTTTTTTGCAAGCCTTGACCATGCCATGTGGTTTCATCGACCTTTTAGAACGGATGAATGGCTTTTATTCGCCATTGATAGCCCAAGTGCGTCCAATAGCCGAGGTTTTTCAAGGGGTAATTTTTTTACCG
>JANMYC010001020.1:0-6014 GCA_031381715.1 Saprospiraceae bacterium | reverse complement strand
TCAAATCTATCTAAATGTTCTTCCATAAAAATGGGCTGACTATCCATGGCTCTAAAGAAATCAAATACGCCATAACCCCTCAGTATGGAGAGGTCCGTGATATGAATTTTAGCTTCCGCAATCGGGACTATCTGCCCATTGACATAGGCATATTCTTGACCGTTAATTAACATAAGAGGTATTATAGATTTTTAAATAAATTCAAAATAAGGCACCCGTCAATAAACTATTCAAGCACATTTAAGTTAAAGACAAAGGTAAAACGGTATATCCATCATTTCAAGTTTGTAAAATTAAATTTTAGATAATATCAAATTTATAATTTTTATTTTCTTAAAAAGTTACCTTTGCATTCTCTTTTTTGAGAAATTTAAAATTTTTGGTTTCACTTTTATAACTTATTGATAATCAATGAAAAACTCTTATTTTGACTTAGTGGATCAAACCTTTGATTTTCCACAGGATGAATTCACTTTACAAGATAATTGCTTGCATTTTCACGGGATTGACATGTATGAACTGATTCAGAAATACGGTTCGCCCATGAAAGTAACCTTCCTCCCCCGCATCACTCAACAAATTCAAAATGCTAAAAAATGGTTTAATACAGCAATCGACGATTTGAATTACAATGGGGAGTATTTTTATTGTTATTGCACTAAAAGCTCGCATTTCAGATTTGTTTTGGATGAAGTATTAAAAAACAACGTTCAGATTGAAACATCCTCTTCATTTGACATTGATTTGGTACGTAAACTCTTCCAAGACAACAAAATCAGTAAAGATAAAACTATAATATGTAATGGCTATAAAGACCTCTCCTACGTGCGTAAAATCGCTCATTTGGTCAATAGTTTAGGATTTACAAATGTCATTCCTATCTGCGATAATCGGGATGAAATAGATGCTTATGATACACATATTGTTAAAACGTGCAATATCGGCATCCGTGTAGCCACTGAGGAAGAACCTAATTTTCAATTTTACACCTCTCGCTTGGGCATTCGCCATACGCGCGTGGTCAATTTTGTGAAAGATAAAATCCTCACGAATCCGAAATTTAAGCTCAAAATGCTCCATTTTTTCGTGGATACGGGCATAAAAGATACGACTTATTATTGGTCAGAATTGCGCAAAGCTATCAAACTCTATTGCCAACTCAAGCATAATTGCCCCGATTTGGATTCAATCAATATCGGTGGCGGCTTACCGATTGCCAATTCCTTGAATTTTGAATATGATTATAACTACATGATTCATGAAATCGTGAAAACTATAAAAACATATTGTGATGATGAAGGGGTTTCACAACCCGACATCTATACTGAGTTTGGAAAATATACAGTTGGTGAAAGTGGTGCTACGGTACTTGGCGTCATTGGTCAAAAGCAACAAAATGATAGTGAATTGTGGTATATGGTGGATAATTCTTTGATTACAACCATTCCTGACGCTTGGGCTATCAATGAACGCTATATTTTATTGCCCATCAATCACTGGAATAAGGAATATACCCGCGTCAATATCGGCGGTTTGAGTTGTGATAATGCTGATTATTACAATTCGGAAGCCCATTTAAATATGGTTTATATGCCTAAATTCTCTAAAAATGAAGAGCCGTTGTACGTCGGTTTTTTCAACACTGGGGCATATCAAGATGCGCTTAGCGGTTATGGTGGGGTGAAACACTGCCTCCTACCCTCCCCTAAACGCGTTTTGGTGGATATTGATGAAAATGGGAAACAAGTGGATTGGCTCGAATCGGAAGAACAAGACGCTGAGTCCATGTTGAAAATTTTAGGTTATTAAAATATTGGTTATCAATGTTTTATATATTTAAAAAGGTAGAAGGATATTAAATCTCTTCTACCTTTTTCCTTTAATAGGGCTCTCCTACCCCCTCAGTATTCTGACCATTTTTGGCTTATTTTAGCTTATTCCATGTCGATGACTCACCCATACGTCCGTAATTTTTTAAAACAAATGTATTATCGCCCATAAACTCAATTGTAAATTGTTCAGTAGAACCCAACGAACCATTCACAAATACTTTATTTCTTGAAAAAATACCGTTTTTATATGTCCATTTATAATTAGTCACTTGGGTAGTATTCGAGACGGTATAAGTGCTGGTTATTTTAGCTGTACCGTCTTTCAAAATGCTAAAAACATTGTAAATGCCCTTACCAGATTCCCAATATCCAATAATTTTATTTTCGATGAGCAAACCTGAAACGATATTAAATTCAGAATCAGGCTTTTTCTCAGATGGGGCTGGCTCTATTCTTTTAGAAACTTTTTCACCTTGCATTTCCTGCGCTTGTTTCCAACCTTGAGCCACCGCTTCTAATCGAGCAGATTTGGGTGGGTGCGTATTGGATTCACCTTTTAATGAAAAAGTATTGATGCCCGCTTGTGCTTCGTCAAGCGTAGCACCCATTTTCTGTAAAATATTTCCCGCAAATATATCGGCTTTCAACTCCATCGACTTTCGTTTTGAAGTGCTGGTTTCAGCGAAATTATGGTTATTGAGGTGGTGCCCCATTTCATGCGCGAAAACGCAATAAGCTGCCCATTGGGTGCGTGCATCGCGTTTAAAATTTTCTAAAAATGTGGTGCTGTAAAGTATATATCGTTGCCCCCCCTCAGTAGTGGCGAGTGCATTCGTCACATTAGCCGATTTAATTGTGAAATTTTGTTCCAAACCAATGGCAGCTGTAAGGCGACTCACTATCTGTTGGGCTTCGTTGGAAGATGGATAGGCATACAAATCTTGCCCAGATTCGCTCCCATCAAAATGACAACCATTTTGGATATGAATGCGCTCTTGTGCCGTTGTTTTAAAAATTATAAGTAGAAAAGCAGTTAGGAATAGTAATATTTGTTTAATCATAGATTTGATGTTTTTGTAATTTGGATTATACAATATCATCAAATATCGGTATTTTTTTTATTTTTGTAGAAAAAAAGTGCTTCACTACCCCATCAAATCCAACGTAATGCTTTTTTTAAAGCATTTAATCGAATCATTGCAACCCTTTGCAGAAGCTAATTCAGTGTCTCTAAGTTTTATTAGCAATGAAGAAGTTTTAAATTTGAGTTATCATCCTGAAACTGTAGCGGCGGATATTATTCAACTCATTTGCCGTGTTATAACATTTACACCTCAAAGCCACAGTGTCCATTTGAAGGCAACTTTACACGACGAACCCGACACGTTTTATCTAAAACTCGTGGTTGAAAATACGGGTGTAAATCTATCGCGCATTGGTGAAATCCCCATTAATACTCGCAATCCCGTTATTATTCACGCTGATAGGGATAAAAGTACAGCCTATGAAATCCATTGGTATTTAGAAAAACCAACCGATCCCTACTCCTCAGACTCAACGACTATCTCGCACCCGCCGGATGATGTTAGGGGCTTTTATGCCGCTGTACGCAACCGCATGAGCGTGTATTTTAAAAAACAAGAGAATTTAATGGCTGTTTTATCCGCTCAAAATCCAAAAGAAGCTATTTTTTTACAAAAAATCAATACCATTATCAACGCCCATATTGATGATGAAACTTTTGATGCGGAACAATTAGCCCGCTCAATGGCTATGAGTCGCATGCACTTGTTGAGGCGCTTGAAACCTTTAGTCAATCAATCTCCTGCTCATTATATACGTGATATCCGTTTGATACGCGCCAAAGAGATGATTGAAAAAGAAGATTTGAGCATAGGTGAAATCTGTTTTAAAATCGGTTTTCAAAGCCAAAGCCATTTTACAAGGGCTTTTATTGAAAAATATGGGGTGCGCCCAACGGCATATCGAAAGGGGAAATAATGGATTTTTCAGATTCCAAATTTCAATACCCGCTTACATGAAATTTGAAATTTAGAATCTGAAATATGGGCAAATGTTACAAATAGGCAAAAAATAAGTGAAAATAGGCTAAATACTGAGGGGGGTAACACCTTAACTTTGTTTTATATTTGTTAGCACATATCGTTAATCCTCCAAAAGAATTGCAATGAACCAAGCTATGAAAAATAAGGAGTTTATTCTGCATTACTATAACACAGTAAGCGGTGCTATAAAAACCCTTGAAATGCTCCGCCAATTTATGGACGATCCAATTCTAATAGATACCATTACGTTTTTTGACGGGGCTTTTCCTAAATATGAAATGACTGCTGAAGAGATGACTTCCGAAGGCAATCGTGTAGTCGTGCGTGCCCGCATGAAAGGTAAACATGAAGGCGAGTGGGAAGGTATTCCGCCAACTCATCGGCAAGTTGAATTCCCCGTTGTTGTGAGTTATGAAATAGTGAATAATAAAATAGCCACTCACTGGTTAGTAGCCGACCAAACGATTTTAATGGAACAATTAGGTGTAAATACATTGAGCTAATATACATTTTTTAAATCCAAAAAAACAATTACAATGAATCAAGTAATGATCAACAAGGAGTTCGTTTTGGAATACCTCAACGCTATGAGTGGTAAAGAAAAAACGCCTGAAATTTGTAACTACTACATCACCGACCAAGCCCTCATCGAACACATCCTCTTTTTCGATGGTGCTTTTCCCAAGTACGAAATATTAGCCGATGAAATGACAGCCGAAGGCAATCGGGTTGTCGTTCGGGCGAGATTAACTGGCAGGCATGAAGGGCAGTTTGGCGACATTATGCCGAGCTATCGAAGCATAGATTTACCTTTTGTGGTTACTTATACCATTGAAAATCGAAAAATCATTAGCCATTGGCTTGTTGCCGACCAAATGGCTTTGATGGAGCAATTGGGTGTTGAAAAAACGGTTGCATCACAACATTAATAAAAACCAACAAAAATATATACCCAATACCAGTTTTTTACTTTCATAGACTTGGCACTTTGAGAGACAGCCATTTGTTTACCTCAAAATCTATTTTATACTCTTGATATCCCCAATATTGGGGAAGGATATAACACTTTTATAGCATTACTTTTGTTTATCACGCGTAGCCTCACCGTTGGCAATGTTTTACTTAAGTTATCCCTTGAAAGGGACCGTATGTTTACTTATTAGTTACACCTTAAAAAACTAAATCATGAAAAAATTAAATTGTTGCGATGTTGGATTTGATTGCCCAGCTGTTGTTCGCGCTGATTCCGAAGAAGAAGTTTTGGCTATTGCGGCTAATCACGCTCTTGAAGCTCATGGTGTTACAGTGACAGAAGAAATGGCTGCACAAATTAAGACACTTATCACAGATGAAGTAGAAGCTTAAAACGGCTCTTATGATTAGTAATGTAAGCATTGTTCTTTCAAATGTTCTTTGAAAGCCAGATACTGGTTTGCCCTAAATACAGTTTTTAATCCTAAACTATTCATTTAAAATATTTTAATCATAATGAAAAATGTCCCTTTACTCTTGATTCTTATATCACCTGTTAGGTCGAAATATTGACCCCCTCAGTATTTTTCTGTAAAAATTATCAAAAAACATTTTTTAACTATTCAATCCAAAATATAATGAAATACCTTATTTTTCTGCTAATAATCACCAGTTTTCCTGTATCGGCGCAGGTTGCTGAAAATAATCCAAGCAAAGTTTGGGTTATTATAAACTATATCAAAGACAACGCAAAAGCTGATTATGAAAAATGGATGACAGACATATTTTTTAAGCCAATGAACAATACTAAAGACCCTGTTTTAGCCCAACAAAATGCCTCAACTCGTTGGTTAAGTCCTGCTCGACAAAATCCAGACAAAACATGGACTTATGTTTTTTTGATGGATCCAATCATTCCTAAAGCCGATTACGACATCGAAAATTACTTACAACATACCTATGGCGAAGCACAAGGCAAAACCTATATGAAACAGTATGAAAGTTTTATAGCATCTGAACCCCAAGTACATGTTCTTAATAATGATAGAATAGAATCAGCACAAAATAGAGACGAAGAAGCCATTAAAAAAGTCATAACTACAGAATTTGACGCTTATGTCCAGCGAGATTTTAAAACTTGGGC
>JANMYC010000834.1:0-2706 GCA_031381715.1 Saprospiraceae bacterium | reverse complement strand
GCCACATCTATACTTCAAAAGTGGCATTATTGACCCGTGGTTCAATCTTTTCATTTTCCTTTCCATCGTTTTTTTAATAAAAAATGATGCTCAAACTGAAAATAAAACTTCCCGTGACACATTCATAGGGGGCGTTTTTTCAGGCTTGGCGATACTCACAAAGGGACCCGTGGGCTATCTATTGGCTTTGCTCACTTGGTTAATTAAGTCATTGATTTACAGGGATTTATCTTTGTTAAAAGTTAAAAAATTCATTATTTTTTCATTCACAGCATTGGGCGTAATGATGATGTGGTTTGGTATCGAAACCATTAAAAACGGCTTATGGTTTATTCAAACTTTCATTGAATACAATCTCAGATTGGCTAAGACAGAGGATGCTGGGCACGGTGGTTTTATGGGTTATCATTTCGTCGTTATTTTCTTTGGTTGCTTCCCTGCGTCCATTTTTGCCTTGCGCGCTTTGTATAAAAAGTATAATTTTTTCAATGAAAACGTAGAATTCACTCGGTGGATGAAGGTCTTGTTTTGGGTAGTCATTATCCTGTTTAGTATTGTCCAATCCAAAATCGTGCATTATTCATCCATGTGTTATTTACCTTTGACTTTTTTATCCGCTATATCACTAAAGCACATTTTGGATAGTGGTTTCTTTTATCCTTATATTAAAATATTAAATACTGTAATCGGTGTTTTAATAGGGATTTCAGTAACCATTGTACCATTCATAGGTATGAATATCTCGGTTTTAAAACCTATATTTCAAGATGATTTATTTGCTTTAAAAAATTTGGAAGCTCCTGTTCAGTGGACTGGAATAGAAGCATTGGCGGGCATTTTTCTCATTTTAACAGTCATTGCCTTCCCAATTGCACTCAAAATGCGCGGAATACTGAGGGGGTACTTCCATTTGTTCTTGACCACGGCGATATTCGTGAATTTGGTTTTATTTCTTTTTATCAATAAAATTGAGGGCTATTCTCAAAATGCCGCGATTGAGTTTTATCAATCAAAATCCAAGGAGGATTGTTATGTTACTACCTTTGGCTATAAAAGTTATGCCCACCTTTTTTATACTTTAAAACCCAAACCCAATAACGCCAAACACACTGATAATGAATGGTTAATGCGGGGAGAAGTGAATAAACCGACATATTGGGTAGCAAAATACACATCAAAAGCCCAATTGGATACCGTTTCAACTTTGAAATATTTATATGATAAAAACGGATTTGTTTTTTATCAGAGGAAATAGTAAGAGAAAAAATGCTATAGGCATTATATATCGGTGGAGATGAAAATAGAAAACACTAAAAAGTCCCATCGGGACGATATAGAACTGTTTATATCGTCCCGATGGGACTTTTTATCGATTTAATTCAATTTTCTACCGATATGCAATGCCTACTGCATTTTAAAAGGGTTGTAAGCATACTTAATTAAACATCAAATTGATACCCAAACGAGCATTCACAGACTTAGCCGTAGCATTATTCGCTAATGCAAGCACATTATCCGTCAATCCATATATTTGTAGAGCTTTTAAATTAAAAACAAAATTTACGCCCAAGTTATTGTAAGTAGAACTTCTCACCGAATATGTTGCACCCAGATGCACTTGCTTTGCCAATCTGAAAGTAGAACTCAACATAAAATCCGTTTTAGAGATGCCTCCCCATGTTTCCATATAAACCAAACCACCCAATTTGATGGTATTATTCAAATCATAAGAAGCACTAAAATACGTTTTCATCGGTAATTTTATGGTCGTTTCGCCCGTTTTTCCTTCTTGAATATTCAAAGCTTCTTTAATGGTATCTTGCATTTCCTTGGTGTTGACACCATCAAATGAAAGGAATTTATCACTTTTCACGCCTAAATATTCATAAGTTCCCTTGCTTGAATAGGTTTTTGCGCCATTTTTCCAATTGATACCGCCCGCTAAATCTATAACGCTCGCACTGATTTTTAATTTATTGAAAACGGCAGACGCGCCCAAGTCAAATGAAAAACCAGTATTATCCGATTTCAAAATATCAGTAAAAGCGAAAGTACCATTTTGAATGGCTTCAAAACGGTCAATATCGTAGGTGCGTACATCAAAATCGGTGTTAAAAGTGAGTTTATAGTCCGTGCTATCCGTCAAAAGGGTTAAGCCATTTTTAACGGTAGCTACTGAGGCAAAACCCGCCAATCTTTTAACTCTAACACCGATTGATATTTTTTCATTGAAACAATAGGACAATCCAAGCCCCATTTCACTATACATTTGACCATTAAAACTACTACCCAAATCCATCGTTTTGCCCAAATAAGCCTGATTACCATAAGCAAATCCACCAATCAAATCTTTAGCGATATTGGCATAGGATTCTGCTTTCAATTTATGATAAAAGCTTACATTCATCCTATTGAAACCCAATGACAAACCCATGGTTTGTACTTCAGCATTTGAAAAAAAACGGTTATCAGTGCCCATGGCTTTAAAAGCTGATTTGAAATTAATCGTTTTTTTTCCTTCCACATCCACAGTCAAATGAGAGGCAGAATATGGACTTATAAAATTACCGTAAAAACCGGGCAACATAGCAGTCGTTTTACCAATGCCCGCGTGAAAAGCTGGATTGGTAAAACTTGATTGAAATAAAGTATCCATAAAATGCAGGCTTAATTCATGTTGAGCCTTTATTTTAGGTAAAAAGGCAA